>NZ_JBXDLD010000072.1:0-202545 GCF_056820425.1 Priestia sp. KCTC 13724
GAGGTAATTCGTGATCAATTACCTCTATTTGTATTGGTTTTGGATAGGGATCTGAGTAGTTACAAAAAAAGTATGCTTCTTGTCTATACCTAATAAGCAACTTTTGTACTACATTACTAAAATTTATCATTGAATTTACAAATCTATTTTAACACCTTCAAAATAAATCCGGGCGCTTTTTTCGACAAAATACACCAAATATAATTAATAAGTCTCTAATAAATGACATTAAAAGTAATTTAATTAATTCTTAAACACTAAAATAATCAAAGTTAATCGTTTTTTTGTATAGTCTTAAAGAATTATATTTATTTAAATTAACTAGTTCTTTATGGACTATTTATATTTTAATTAAAAATGGTAATAGTTCTATTAACTCGCATTTTATATAAAAGAGGTACTTTTTTAGGATGGCGATCTTAACAAAAAAAGAGACCTTTGACTGCTAATCAAAGATCTCTTTATTCTAACGATTAGTTTGATTTTAATTTTGCTAATTCAACAAGAAACTTGCTGTTTAATACTTTAATGTACGTTCCTTTCATTCCTAAAGAACGCGACTCAATTACACCCGCACTTTCAAGCTTACGAAGTGCATTTACAATTACAGAGCGTGTAATCCCTACACGGTCAGCAATTTTGCTTGCTACTAATAAACCTTCATTACCGTTTAGCTCTTCAAAGATATGCTCGATTGCTTCTAATTCACTGTACGATAGTGAACTAATTGCCATTTGAACAACCGCTTTGCTACGCGCTTCTTCTTCAATCTCTTCCGCTTTCTCACGAAGAATCTCCATACCGACTACAGTTGCACCATATTCAGCTAGAATTAAATCATCATCTGCAAAGTTACGATCTAAACGAGCTAATACTAGCGTACCTAACCTTTCCCCTCCACCGATGATTGGAACGATTGTTGTTAAACCAGCTTCAAAAAGCTCTTTGTTTTCAACAGGGAACGCTGTGTATTCACTATTAATATCTAAGTTTGAAGATGTTTCAGAAATGTTGAATAAGTTTTGTGTATACTCTTCTGGGAATTGACGCGCTTCTAACATGCCTTTCATGCGGTCATTTTCAATCTGTTGCTTAACTGCGATTCCTAATAACTTACCGCGACGACTAACAACAAATACATTCGATTCAATAACTTCACATAAAGTTTCAGCCATTTCTTTAAAGTTTACGGGCTTGCCTGCAGCCTTTTGTAACATCGCATTAATCTTTCTAGTTTTTCCTAATAAATCCATTATCTTTGTTCCTCCTGAAATATCTATTCTATACCTATAAAATAAATTGACTTAAATCTTTATTTTTTGCAATCTTCTCTAACTTACTTTCCACGTATTGAGGAGTAATAACAATCTTTTCTAACGTAACTTCTGGCGCTTCAAATGATAGGTCTTCAAGCAGTCTTTCCAGAATAGTATGAAGTCTTCTTGCCCCAATGTTATCCGTGTCTTGGTTAACTTGAAAGGCAATTTCTGCAATCTTACGTATAGCATCGTCAGAAAATTCAATTTGTATACCTTCAGTTTCCAATAATGCTACATATTGTTTTAATAGTGCATTATCTGGTTCAACTAAAATACTCATAAAATCTTCTACCGTTAGTTTTGTCAACTCAACACGAATTGGAAAACGCCCTTGTAATTCCGGAATTAAATCCGAAGGCTTGGAAACATGGAACGCTCCTGCAGCAATAAATAAAACATGGTCTGTCTTAATTGCTCCATACTTTGTTACAATTGTAGAACCTTCTACAATTGGTAAAATATCACGTTGTACACCTTCACGTGATACATCCGCTGAAGATGAGTTACCGCTCTTTTGAGCAATTTTGTCAATTTCATCAATAAAGACAATTCCATACTGTTCTGCACGATGAATTGCTTCTTGCGTTACTTCATCCATATCAATTAGCTTTTGAGCTTCTTCGTTTGTTAACACTTTACGAGCTTCTCTTACCGTAAGTTTACGCTTTTTCTGTTTCTTTGGCATAAAGTTACTTAAAGCATCTTGCATATTCATCCCCATCTGTTCCATACCCGAACCTTGCAGCATATCAAACATAGAAGGCTGTTGTTCTTCTACCTCAATTGTTACATAATGATCCTCAAGTTCTCCAAGGGCTAACTGATGGGCAATTTGCTTGCGCTTTGTTTCAACATTTACTTCTTCTTCTTGTTCTGCTTGAGTATCGGCTTGCTGTGAATTATTGGAGAAAATCATTTCAAATGGATTCTTAAATGTCTGCTGCTTTTTCTTGCTTGGAACTAAAAGCTCAACAAGACGCCTATTGGCATTTCTTTGAGCACTGTCGGATACAGAAACCATTTTTTCTTCCTTCACTAAACGAACGGATGTCTCAACTAAATCACGAACCATCGATTCTACATCACGACCAACGTAGCCAACCTCTGTAAACTTTGTTGCTTCTACCTTAACGAAAGGTGCACCAACAAGCTTTGCAAGCCTGCGCGCAATTTCTGTTTTACCAACACCAGTTGGCCCAATCATTAAAATATTTTTGGGAACAACTTCGTCTTTCAAAGCTTCGTTTAATAAACTACGTCGATAGCGATTCCTTAGCGCAACCGCAACCGCTTTTTTTGCACTTGTTTGGCCAACAATATACTGATCAAGCTTTTCAACAATTTGTCGAGGCGTTAAATGAGAATTCATAGAAAATCCCCTTTCCTACAGTTCTTCTACAATAATTTGATTATTCGTATACACACAAATCTCACTTGCAACATCCAAAGCAGCTTTTGCAATTTCTTTTGCAGTTAAATGTTCTCCAGCATGCTGTTTTAATGCACGGCCAGCCGATAATGCATAATTCCCACCAGAACCGATAGCTAAAATCCCATCATCAGGCTCAATGACCTCACCTGTTCCCGAAACCAATAGTAAGCTATCTTTGTTCATCACAATCAGCATAGCTTCTAGTTTGCGTAAAACTTTATCACTTCGCCATTGTTTTGCTAATTCAACTGATGCGCGCTGTAAATTGCCGTTATACTCTTCTAATTTACTCTCAAACATTTCAAACAGTGTGAACGCATCAGCAACTGAACCTGCAAATCCAGCCAAAACCTGTCCTTGAAATAAGCGACGTACTTTTTTAGCTGTATGTTTCATCACAACAGCATTTCCAAACGTCACTTGCCCATCACCTGACATAGCACATTGACCATTATGTTGAACGGCAAAAATCGTTGTAGCATGAAATGTAGACATAATAACTAACTCCTCCTTCTATGCACGAGGATGATGATTCATATATACTGTTTTTAACCGATCCTTCGTTACATGCGTATATATTTGAGTTGTGGATAAATTTTCATGACCAAGTAGCTCTTGAACCGTACGTAAGTCGGCTCCTTCATTTAATAAATGCGTAGCAAAGGTATGACGTAAAATATGAGGACTAATATGTATGTTCTCTGCCGTTTTATTCATGAGTTTTTCAATAACTAAGCGAATACCTCTATCCGTCAATGTTGTTCCGCGATTATTTAAAAAGAGCGCATTCGTATTGGTAGCGCTTTTGCTTTTCAACTGCACTCGCCCATTCTGTATATATGTATGAAGAGAGTCTTTTGCATATTTACCAAATGGAACGTAACGCTGTTTTTTTCCTTTTCCATGCACAAGAAGCGTTTGAAGTGAAAAGTCAATATCACTAAGCTGAATGGCTGCGCATTCGCTCACACGAATTCCCGTAGCATACATTAATTCAAGGAGCGCTTGATTACGCTGGCCAAGCGGCGTAGTAAGATCATTTAACTCAAACAGTTTCATCAGCTCTTCCGCATAAAGAAAGCGTGGCGTATACTGATCTTTTTTCGGCAATGAAACAAGCGCAAACGGATTTTCAACCACTATTTGTTCACGATACAAATATCGATAAAGGCTTCGTAAACATGAAATCTTTCTCGACATTGATTTTTTTGAATATGACTTTTCATATAACCTTGTTAAAAACAGTCTTGCATCTGCATATGTAACATCTTGTAAATTTTGTATTTGTTCTGCTTCTAAAAAAGAGATGAATGACTCAATATCTTTTTTATAGCAATCAACTGTATATTGTGAATAGTTCTTTTCAATTTGTAAATATTCTAGGAAGGAATTTAAAGAAACTTTAACAAATTCCACTCATATCACCTCACAAGGGCTACTAAATATTATCACAATTCAGTAGCCCTTGCAAACAATTTCGTTATTTTGTTGTAAAATTCTGAATAGTTTCTAATGCTCTTGTAGCGAGCGCTTCATTTCGCTCTTTTTTGTTTTTAATACGGACTTCTAGCTCTTTAAACAAGCCAAAGTTTGCGTTCATCGGCTGGAAATTTTTAGCATTTGTATGCGTGATATAGTGAGCCATACTTCCAATTGCTGTTTCTTGAGGTAGGACAACTAACTCTTCTCCTAAAACGTAACGGGCTGCATTCATTCCAGCCATTAGACCGCTAGCAGCAGATTCAACATAGCCTTCTACTCCCGTCATCTGACCAGCAAAGAACAAGTCTTCACGTTCGCGATATTGATAAGTTGGGCGAAGTAGTTTCGGAGAGTTAATGAACGTATTGCGGTGCATTACTCCATAGCGAACTACTTCAGCATTTTCAAGGCCAGGAATTAAGCTTAATACCTCTTTTTGAGCTCCCCACTTTAAGTGCGTTTGGAAACCAACGATATTATAAAGCGTTCCTGCTGCATCGTCTTGGCGTAATTGTACAACAGCGTAAGGTCGTTTACCGGTTTTGGGATCTTCTAACCCTACAGGCTTAAGTGGTCCAAACAACATCGTTTTTTCTCCACGCGCTGCCATTACTTCAATTGGCATACAACCTTCAAAGTAGATTTCCTTTTCGAACTCTTTTAAAGGTACTACTTCAGCATCAATTAATGCTTGGTGAAACTTCGTAAACTCTTCTTTTGTCATTGGGCAGTTTAAATAAGCTGCTTCACCTTTATCATAACGTGATTTTAAATATACCTTGTCCATATCAATGCTGTCTTTTTCAATGATTGGAGCCGCCGCGTCATAAAAATAAAGATAGTCTTCACCTGTTAAAGTACGTAGCTGTTCTGATAAATCTTTTGATGTCAATGGACCTGTTGCAATAATTGTTGGGCCTTTTGGAATTTCCGTAATTTCTTCGTGTACAACTTCGACATTCGGGTGATTTTTTACACTTTCCGTTACGCGCGCTGCAAACTCATGACGATCTACAGCTAAAGCGCCACCTGCCGGAACTGCGCACGCATCTGCTGATTCAATAATAATTGAGTCTAGCTTACGCATCTCTTCTTTTAATACTCCAACTGCATTTGTTAAAGTATTGGCACGAAGTGAGTTACTACATACTAATTCAGCAAATTTATCTGTATGATGCGCTGGTGTCTGCTTTACCGGACGCATTTCATAAAGTCTTACTTTTAATCCTCTTTTCGCAATTTGCCAAGCGGCCTCGCTTCCAGCAAGACCAGCACCAATTACGTTAATTACTTGTTCTGTCATGTTCAATCCTCCAGCTAAAATATCAAACAAAGAAGTATTATAACATACCTTTTTTCTGTTTGTTTAATCGTTTATCTCCACTCGCTGCTACTTTTTTCTCAAAAAAATGCGACGCCATGTAAATGAGTCGCTAAGAACGTTTCCATTTTAGCACACTACCTCATGTCGTCGCACTTATATCCTTCATAATAATCAATCATTCATCGTTACAATTTATTCCAAATAACTAACCGCGCTTCTTATTGCTGCGTTTCTTCCTTATAATCACAGCTTGTGCAAACTACTTGCGTTCCTTTTTTCTGCTTTTTCTCTACAAGTAAGCTCTCACATTTTGGACACTTTCTAGCAATTGGCTTATCCCAAGAAATGAATTCACAGCTTGGAAAACGATCACAGCCATAGAAAGTACGTTTTTTCTTGGACTTACGTTCTACGATGTTCCCTTCTTCACACGTCGGGCACTTTACGCCAATTTCTTTGACAATTGGCTTTGTATTACGACATTCTGGAAAGTTTGAACATGCCATGAACTTTCCATAGCGCCCCATTTTAAATACCATTGGTGATCCACAAGCTTCACAGTCTTCTCCAGCAGGTTCGTCTTTGATCTCTACTTCACGCATTTCTTTTTCTGCTTTTTCAAGCCTCTTTTCAAAATCGCGATAAAATTCGTCAATAACCTTAACCCACTGTACGCTTCCTTCTTCCACCTTATCAAGGTCCGTTTCCATTTTAGCTGTGAATTCAACATCTAAAATTTCAGGGAAAAATTCTAAAATAAGTTCTAACACAATCCCACCAAGTTCCGTTGGTACAAAGCGTTTGTTCTCTAAAGCAACATATCCGCGTTTTTGAATCGTATCAAGCGTTGGTGCATAGGTGGATGGTCTTCCTATCCCTAATTCTTCAAGCGTTTTAACTAATCTCGCTTCCGTATAACGCGGTGGTGGCTGTGTGTAATGCTGCTTTGGCTCAATATCTTTTGAATAAGCTGTTTCCCCTTCTTCTAAGTTTGGAAGCTGCTTTTCTTTTTCTTCGACTTGGTCATCGCTACCTTCTACATATAGCTTCATAAACCCAGGAAACTTCACTTTTGACCCATTTGCTCGAAACGTTACGTCACCATTTTTTAAATCAACAGCCATTGTATCCATTACGGCCGAAGACATTTGGCTTGCTAAGAAGCGTTCCCAAACAAGCTTGTATAAACGAAACTGGTCTCTTGATAAAAATTCCTTCACATCTGCAGGTTTACGCATTGCCGAAGTAGGACGAATTGCTTCGTGAGCATCTTGTGAGTTGGCTTGCTTCTTTTCTTTTTTCTTTTCTTGTGCTAAATAGTCATTGCCATATGCGTTTAAAATGTACTCTTTTGCTTCTTCTTGCGCTGTTTCAGAGATACGGGTTGAATCGGTACGCATGTACGTAATTAAACCAACGGTTCCTTCTTTCCCTAAATCAATACCTTCGTATAGCTGCTGAGCAATCATCATTGTTTTCTTTGCTCTAAAATTCAGCTTTCGTGCTGCTTCTTGTTGAAGAGAAGAAGTTGTAAAGGAAGGAGCTGGATTTCGTTTTCTTTCTTTTTTTGTTACTTTTGAAATCTTAAACTCGTTACCTTCCATCGTTTGAAGAATGGCTTTTACTTCTTCTTCATTGGAAAGGTTTGCTTTCTTCCCTTTGTACTCAATTAGCGATCCTTCAAACTGATCGTTATCTTTTTGGAAAGTTGCTTGTACCGTCCAATACTCTTCCGGCTCAAAGTCCGTAATTTCTTTTTCACGATCAATGATTAAGCGTACTGCAATCGATTGAACACGTCCAGCGCTTAATCCTTTTTTCACTTTCTTCCATAGTAATGGACTAATGTTATATCCCACTAATCGGTCCAAAATACGTCTTGCTTGCTGCGCATCAACTAAATCCATATTGATTGCACGTGGATGTTTAAAAGACTCTTTAATTGCATCTTTTGTAATTTCATTAAATACAACGCGACAGTCTGATGCAATATCTACATCTAGGCTATGAGCCAAGTGCCATGCAATGGCTTCACCTTCACGATCTGGATCGGCTGCTAGATAAATCTTTTTCGCTTTTTTAGCTGCTGTTTTTAAATCTTTCAGTACCGGTCCCTTACCACGAATGGTAATATACTTTGGATCATAGTTATGTTCAGTATCAATGCCCATTTGACTTTTGGGTAAATCACGAACATGTCCCATCGATGCTTTCACTTTATATTTTTTTCCTAAATAGCGTTCAATTGTTTTGGCCTTAGCAGGCGATTCTACAATTACTAGGTAGTCAGACATCTATTTGCTCCTCCTCAAGAGGTAAAATAAAACCTTCATTATTATTAATTAATCTTTTTTTTATCATATTGTATCAAATACTTTTCTCTAAATTTCGTTATGTTTCAGTAATACTCTTTCATCTTACAAATCATACATCTTTCCAAATAAAAAATTACCTATGACTTTGGAATCGATGTAATTCACTTATTATATCTGTAGGGTTCTGTACAAGCTTCGCACCCATTTGAATCAGTTTGTTTACTCCTTTTGAAGCATCATCTGTAATAGGGCCAGGTATAGCAAATACTTCCCTTCCTTGTTGAAGTGCTTGATCAGCTGTAATAAATGAACCACTTCGCTCTTTAGCTTGAACCACAACTGTACCACTTGTCAAGCCACTAATAATTCGATTCCGCTTTGGAAAGTGCCACTTGGCTGGTTTAGTCGGTGGCGGATACTCTGACACCAATAAATGGTTATGAGCAATTTCATTTGCTAATGGAAGATTATGCTTTGGATAGATATTATAAAAGCCACTTCCTAAAACTGCAATAGTTTTTGCTTGTTTAGCAATGGCTAGCTGATGAGCAGCTGTGTCAATACCCAAAGCTAATCCGCTTACAATTACAAATTGATTATGAAGCAACGGAGCTAAAACCGATTGTATAGCATCATATCCATACTGAGTAGGCTGTCTTGTTCCAACCACGCTTAAACAATCTTTATACTGAAATAATGACAAATCTCCTTTACAGAACAAAACCCAAGGTGGATCATAGATATTTTTTAATAAATGGGGGTATTCATCATCAATAATTGTTATACAGTAAATACTTTGCTCTTCATATTTATTTAGAATATCTTGTATTGGAATAGTTTGCAAATATTTTTTCACTTGACATGCTCGATTGAATGGAACCTGAAGGATTTGCTGAAGGTCATTCGGAGAATAATTGTACAGATGTTGAAGAGAAGAATCATACTGAAGAAACGAAAAGATTTGCTTCCAAGTCAATAGCTGACAATGCGATAAGTGAATTATTTTTTTGCGCAACTCATCCATATCATCGACTCCTTTTATGGCATAGAAAATAGTCCTCAGCAAGGAGGACCATTTTTATGCTTTAATGAGTTTTACATTTTTCTAATAAACCTTGTTCTTTTAACACACTAATTAATGTCTCACCCATTACAGACGGCGTTTCAGCGACTTTGATACCGCATTCATTCATTGTTTTGATCTTTTCAGCAGCCGTTCCTTTTCCACCAGAAATAATGGCACCAGCATGACCCATACGTTTCCCTGGAGGTGCTGTTTGCCCACCAATAAACCCTACAACAGGTTTTGTCATGTTTGCTTTAATCCATTCTGCAGCTTCTTCTTCAGCTGTACCACCAATTTCACCAATCATAATAACAGCATACGTCTCTTCGTCTTCATTGAAGGCTTTTAGAACATCAATAAAGTTTGTACCATTAACCGGGTCTCCACCGATACCAACAGCTGTTGATTGACCAATTCCTGCTTCAGAAAGTTGATGTACTGCTTCGTATGTTAACGTACCAGAGCGTGATACGACACCAACATGACCTTTTTTGTGAATATATCCTGGCATAATACCAATTTTACATTCTTCTGGCGTAATAACACCTGGACAGTTTGGTCCTACAAGTCTAGTCTTTTTGCCTTCCATATAGCGCTTTACTTTTACCATATCTAATACAGGAATACCTTCTGTGATACAAATAACAAGATCTAACTCTGCATCAACTGCTTCAATAATTGAATCAGCCGCGAACGCAGGTGGCACGTAAACAACAGAAGCTGTAGCACCTGTTTTTTCTTTGGCTTCTAATACCGTATTAAAAACGGGAACGCCTTCAACTTCCATACCACCTTTACCTGGCGTTACACCACCGACGATTTGTGTGCCGTACTCTAACATCTGCGTTGTATGGAAAAGACCTACTCCGCCTGTTATACCTTGTACAATTACTTTTGTGTCCTTATTAATAAATACGCTCATTCCTATCCCCCAGCCTTTCTATTTCACTAGTGAAACGATTTTTTGTGCGCCGTCTGCCATTGACTCAGCTGCTGTGATATTCAGCCCTGATTCTTGAAGAATCTTCTTACCTAGCTCTACGTTTGTTCCTTCTAAACGCACAACTAATGGTAAGCTTAAGCCAACTTGTTTTGTCGCTTCTACAACACCAGTTGCAATTACATCACATTTCATAATTCCACCAAAGATGTTAACAAAAATCCCTTTTACATTTTGGTCAGATAGAATAATTTTGAACGCTTCTGTTACTTTCTCTGCTGTAGCGCCGCCCCCAACATCAAGGAAGTTAGCCGGGTCTCCGCCATAGTGCTTAATGATGTCCATCGTGGCCATAGCAAGTCCAGCACCGTTTACCATACAACCGATGTTTCCATCTAATGAAATATAGCTTAGGTCATATTTAGACGCTTCAATTTCTTTCGCATCTTCTTCATCTAAATCGCGATACTCTAAAATATCTTTTTGACGATATAGTGCATTTGAGTCGAAGTTTAGCTTCGCATCAAGTGCCATTACGTTTCCATCGCCTGTTACAACAAGTGGGTTGATTTCAGCGATTGAACAATCTTTTTCAACAAATACAGTATATAAACCAGCCATAAACTTAACTGCCTTACCTACTAATTCTTTTGGAATATTAATATTAAACGCGAGTCGACGCGCTTGGAAACCTTGTAGACCAATTGCTGGATCAATGTATTCTTTGAAGATTTTTTCAGGAGTTGCTTCCGCTACCTCTTCAATCTCCGTACCACCTTCTTCAGAACCCATTAATACAACTTGAGAAGTAGCGCGATCTAATACTAAACCAATATAGTATTCTTTCTTAATATCGCAACCTTCTTCAATAAGTAAACGCTTTACTTCTTTCCCCTCTGGACCTGTTTGATGCGTAACGAGCGTTTTACCTAAAATATCTTGTGCATATGTACGAACTTCATCTAAGCTTTTCGCTACTTTTACACCACCCGCTTTTCCACGTCCCCCAGCATGGATTTGCGCTTTAACAACTGAAACTTGAGATCCAAGTTCTTTAGCAGCTTCAACCGCTTCTTCTACACTATATGCTACTTTACCATTAGGTACTGCTACTCCATATTTTCTTAGGAGTTCTTTCCCTTGATACTCATGGATATTCATTTCCCATCCTCCTAACGTAATCAACCAATAAAATAGACTGCGCTTTCATTGTATAAAAATAATTGTCTAGTTGTCTACTATTCAATTAAAAAATATTAAAATAATTGGAAAATTATTTTTTCTTTATCTCTTGGTCCAGCTGATAAACAAACGCAAAAACCTCTGCCACCACTTCATAAAGCTCGCTTGGAATCTTTTCATGAATAGTTAGCGTGCTTACTAGCTCGGTTAAAGAAGCATCTTTTTGAACAGGAACGTTATGCTCCTGTGCCTGTTCAATGATACGCTTTGCAACTTCTCCACTTCCTTTGGCAACGATCCTAGGCGCCTCATCTCTTTCTTGATTATACGTTAGCGCAACCGCCTTTTGTTTTCTATCATTTATGCTCATATCAAAAAGTCAACTCCTCCTCTATACGAATAAGACGATGTAGACATTTTCTTTTCAATTGAACTTTCTTGTTTCAAAGGACGATAACTAACTCCTGATAGCTGGTAATCCAACTCTTCCAGCTTTTTTACTAAGCTTTTTGTAAACTTTTCACCGCTCTCTTTCAACAGGTCGGCATATTGATTTATTATCTGCAAAGTAATGATTCGATTTTGGATATTTACACTAATGACAACGTCTTGTAACGCTTCAAGGTTCACATAAAACAAAATATGACAATAATTAGGATTAACCCCTTGGTTTTCTTGTCTTTGACCACTCCATTGTATAGAAACATCTCTCCACTGTTTGCCAACTAACAGTGGAACTTCCATGTAGAAGTTAGACAGTGGACCATTGGCCTGTGATAGAAGTTGAAAACCAGTTATTCGAGATATAAGCAGCTCCATCTTCTCTCGAATACCTGCATCGTCGACCGATTTGACTTCTGAAGCTAAAAGGTTCAGAAGTGCTCCTCCACCTTCTTGTGATAATCCAAACGCGTGAAAGAAAGCTGTTAAGCGCTGTACTCCCATTAGTTGTTTGATTACCTCGCTATTAGAGTACTGGTCAATTGCTTTCCATGCATTCGAGAATGCTTCATACTCCCCAGCCTGTTCGTACACTTCTTGTGATAGCTGACGCACCATGTCAAAACCTTCACGAAAAGATTCTTGCACCTTGGCTAAGAATACAGCTTTCACTTCGCTTTGCTGTAAGGTAAATAAGCGTGAGGCTACACTTAATACATCTTCTTCCCTTTTACTCTTAGGAAACAAATTCAAATGTTGCAGCATTTGATAGGCTTTTTCGTTATGATTCGTCGCTTGTAACCAATTCACGAATGTTTTTTTAAAAGGTTCATTTTGAGCACCGCTAGCCTGAAAAAAGATTGAATCAATTACCTTTCCAAGCCCTGAGTTTGGATTATATTCTTTAATCGCTTGTAACTCTTTTGAAAAAGAGCTGCTTCCCATAACATTTTTCAATGCATCGAACACTTCTTTAGACAAGGGAAGACGCAGCTTTAACATATAGGTTAGAATTTCCTTCGTTTGTTCTGTCAAGCTCTCTTTTGCAAGAATATTACCGAGGTTATTTACCTTTTCTTTAGTAAGCGCATGTCCTTGTTCTACAAGATTAGACAACCACTTTTTGCTCTCTTTATTCACTTCAATTCTCAGTTCTTGCACTAATGATTCAACTAATTCAGAACCTTGTTTGATGGGCGAAATCATTTTTAAGTGCGGCAATTCTCCTTCTGTCGAAGTAACTTGAAACCAGTAGTTTTGTCTAACTATTAATGGGGCTTCCAATTTTCCTACCATTGTCATTCCGTTGAGCTTTAAAAGTGCTGTTTGTTTCGGAAAAAGTTTGAGCACCCGTCCAAGAACATGATCGCCAGCAGTAAGTGTAAGCGGCCTGGTACTATGACTAGATGCTGAGAAAAGCTGTTGAAAACCTGAAATTTTCATCATTCTTCCCCCTCTTTACCACTTATATTTTCTCTTTAATAGGTGCAAAAGAACGGCGATGCTCCTTTAAAATTCCATAGGTATCAATTGCCTCTAAGTGTTGCTTTGTACCATATCCCATATGCTTTTCAAATCCATATTCGGGATAAATTAAAGCTAGTTCCTTCATCATTCGGTCTCTTGTCACTTTTGCAACCACAGAGCTTGCTGCAATAGAAATGCTTGTGGCATCACCTTTAATGATAGACTCCTGCGGAATATTAAGCGGCAACTCCATAGCATCTATTAATAAGACTTGAGGCTCAATGGATAATCCCTCAATTGCTTCTAACATGGCTTTTTTCGTTGCTTGATAGATATTTAATTTATCAATAGTTGCTGCATCTACAATTCCAACACCAACTGCTACTGCTTGCTGACAAATCTGTTCGTAAAACTCTTCTCTCTTGGCTTCTGATAACTTTTTAGAATCTGTTAATCCAGGTAAAAAGAAGTCCCTAGACAAAATAACTGCGGCGGCAACTACCGGTCCTGCTAAAGGTCCTCTCCCTACTTCATCAACTCCTGCAATAAACTGTAAGCCTTGGTCATACAGTTTGTTTTCATATGCTAACATTTGATAGAATTGCTCTTTTAAGCTCTCAGAGGCTTGTATTTGTTTCTTTCTTTGTACAACAGCTTGTTGTACACCCTTGCGCTCATCTTGCTCATACTGCGCAAATAAGGGATCCTGAAGGTTGTCGATTGCTTGCAACGCCTGCTTAATGTCATTAATGTTTAGTTTCATCTTTTCCTCTCTCCTTACCATCCTTCTATATCGACTGTTCTGTTATTATTTTCAATCAATAAAAAAGCCGCCTTTACCTTACATAGGTAAAAAGCGACCTTAACTTTTTTTACAGCCTATTCTTCTGACGAAAGCTCAGCTGGATCATCAAACGTTAGCATTCCTAGCTTATCCGTTCGAATCTCTCTCAGCACCAGTTCGGCTGTTTTATCATAATCAACCATTCCACCGCTCATAATACAACCTCTTTTTGCTGCAATCGCATCAAAAAGCTCAACAATATCCTCTGGTATCTCCTCAAGACCATAACGCTCTTTAAGATTAACGGGATAATAGCGAGAAAGGAAGCGAAGTGCATAAACACAAATGTCCTGCATGTTAACGATTGTATCTTTAATTGCACCTGTTGTCGCTAATTTATAGCCTACCGTTTGATCTTCAAACTTCGGCCAAAGAATTCCTGGCGTATCTAAAAGCTCTAGCTCACTTCCCACTTTAATCCATTGCTGTGCTTGAGTCACACCAGGACGATCTCCTGTTTTGGCAATCTTTTTGCTTGCTAAGCGGTTGATAAGCGTAGACTTTCCTACGTTGGGAATTCCAACAATCATCGCTCGAATCGCACGAGGTTTTTTAATTCCTTTTGCTTTCATTCTCTCAAATTTTTCATGGAGAATTTCTTTTGATAAAGAGACAATTTGTTTCATCCCTTTTCCTGCCTGTGCATCAATCGCTAACGCTTGTACACCCTGTTCACGATAGTAACGCAACCATTCTTCTGTCATGCGCGGATCCGCTTTATCTGTTTTATTTAATAAGACAATGCGAGGCTTATTTACAATAATCTCATCAATCATTGGATTTCTTGATGATTGTGGAATACGAGCGTCTACTAGCTCATATACAATATCAATTAATTTTAGTTTTTCCGTAACTTGACGTCTCGCTTTCGCCATATGTCCCGGAAACCATTGTATTGTCATGTTCTACTCACCTTTTATCAATTACTACATTTTTTAATTAGATAGTCGAGCTTCAGATAGCGGCCAGTAAACTAAGCTTGTCTTTCCAAGTACTTGATCCATACTTACAAACCCAATTTGTCTACTATCCTTACTGTAGCGACGATTATCTCCCATTACAAACAAATGGCCTTCAGGTACTTCTCCTTCACCTGTTAAACCTTCTAGGGTAAAATCTTCTGTTAAGTTACCATCAATAACTTCTTTTTTATATTCATCAAGATATGGTTCTTCATACGGCTTTCCGTTCACATATAAAACATCATCACGATATTCAATATGATCACCCGGTAGACCAATAATTCGCTTTATGTAGTCCTTTTGTTCATCTGCATGAAAGACGATAATATCAAAACGATCAGGATCCCCAATTTTATACGAAAACTTATTTACAATCATGCGGTTCTGATCATGTAGAGTTGGCATCATTGATAATCCATCTACTACAATCGGCGCAAATAAAAAGTAGCGAATAACTACAGCTAATAAAACAGCAATACCAATGGCTTTAATCCATTCAAAAAATTCATTTTTTCCTCGGGCCATTCTCAGTCCCCCAACCTTTATATACTACATCTTTTATTGTATCTGAAAGTCACTGAAACACCTAATAATTATAAAAAAAATTTGAAAAAAGGAGCTTGTTTAACAAGCTCCCCTTCACGATTATCGAATTTCTTTAATACGCGCAGCTTTACCACGTAATTCACGTAGGTAATAAAGTTTCGCACGGCGTACTTTACCACGGCGCATTACTTCGATTTTTGCAATTTTTGGCGTATGAAGTGGGAATGTACGCTCTACACCTACACCGTAAGAAATCTTACGTACTGTAAATGTTTCGCTGATACCACCACCACGACGCTTGATAACAACACCTTCAAATACCTGAACACGTTCACGGCTACCCTCAACGATATTTACGTGTACACGTACAGTATCACCAGGACGGAACGTAGGAAGATCGGTTTTAAGTTGTTCTTTTGTAATTTCTTCGATTAATTTTTGCATCGCGTGTTTCAACTCCTTCCAACAGACGCTCATAACAATGCTTATAGATCATTGCAGCGGAACACCGTTATAAGTGACAAAAGCCTAGCAGCTCAAGCCACAAGATTTATCTTAGCACACTCTCATGGCGTATGCAATAAGAGAAATTATTTTTCTGTATCTTTTAAAACACATTGGGAACTCTTCGTCTTATTCACTTTCTTCATTTTGCAATTCAGCTATTATTTTCTTTTGCTGTGAAGAAAGCTCAAGCTGTTCTAGCATATCTGGCCTTCTTAGCAGCGTTCGCTTGAGAGACTCTTTTTCGCGCCATGCTGCAATTTTTTGATGGTCACCGCTCATTAAGACATCAGGAACCTTAAATCCTCTGAAATCAGCAGGACGTGTATAATGTGGGTGTTCTAACAACCCTGTGCTATGCGAGTCCTTTACAGCCGAATCCTGATTCCCTAATACGCCTGGCAATAGACGTACTACGCTGTCAATTACAACCATTGCCCCTAGCTCTCCACCGGTTAACACATAATCACCAATTGAAATCTCATCAGTTACAACGTGCTCACGGATTCGCTCGTCATATCCCTCATAGTGACCACATACAAAGATTAGATGCTCTTCTTGCGCTAGCTCTTCTGCTTTTTTTTGCGTATAGCGCTCTCCTTGTGGACACAGTAAAACAACGCGTGGCTTAGAGTCTTTTGTCAGCGCATCTACCGCATCAAAAATTGGCTGAGGTGTTAATACCATCCCTGCTCCGCCGCCATACGGATAGTCATCAACATTTTGATGCTTATTCGCTGAGTATTCTCTAAAATTTACCACGTTTAACTCTACAGCTTGCTTTTCTTGCGCTTTTTTTAAAATGGATTCACCAAACACTCCTTCAAACATTGAAGGAAATAAAGACAGGACATCAATCTTCATCAGTCTAATAACCCTTCCATTACTGTAATAATAATTTCTTTATTCTCAACATCAATCTCCTGAACAACTGCGTCGATATAAGGAATTAAAATCTCTTTTCCATCTTTTCCTTTTACAACCCACACATCATTCGCACCAGGAACTAAGATTTCTTTTATCTTCCCAAGCTCTTGACCTTCTTCCGTTTTAACAATGCAGCCAATAATTTCATGAAAATAAAACTCACCGTCTTCAAGCTCAGACAATTGATCTTCCGATACTTTCACCATGCTGTTCTTAAATTTCTCAACGTCATTTACATTTGGATACCCTTCAAATGATACAAGGTCAAAATTTTTATGCTTTCTATGCGTAGCCACAACTACCTCAACAGGTTCAGTTTGCTTTTCTTGGAACAAATAAAGTTTGTTTCCTACTTCGTAGCGTTCATCTGCAAAATCTGTGGTTGAGATAATGCGCACTTCACCTTTAATCCCATGTGTATTAACAATTTTACCTACTTTAAACCAATTATTCATTGTTCACCTCTATCGAATTTCAACGACAATGCCGTCTTTGATTACAATCTCTTTTTTTTGCTTTATATCATTCCAATTATCACCGATTTTCACTTCAAGCAACGAATCCATTTCTGATTCAACAAGCTCACTTCCTAACGCCAGGCGCTCTAGCTGTTCAATTTGAAAATCAATTACGTCTATTTTTTCAAGTCTGGATGAACGCTCTTTTTCAAACTGGGTATGAAGCAAAGATGATTGAGTTTTTTTTGTTTTCTCTATTTGTTTCAGTTGAAACTTAAGCTGCTCTAACTCTTTTTGCAGCTCGACTTTTCGCTGAGAGAAACGATTATGTAGTAACGCCTTGCTGCTTTCCGTCACAACTTGCTTCACAACAACCTTTTGAATAATTTGCATCAAACCCCTCCTCTTCATCCTACGATTCTTATTAAACCATTTCTATCCGTCATTTGAGAAGTAGTTACATAAAAAAAAGGGGGAGGTTATCCCTCTCCCTTTTTTCACTCTTGAATTTTCACATGCACTTTTTTATCTAATTGCGATGCCGCCGCAGAGACAACAGTCCGAATCGCTTTGGCAACCCGCCCTTGCTTTCCAATAATCTTTCCGATATCTTCTTTGTGAACTTCAATGAAGTACGTCACTTGATGTTCTTCACTTACTTCTTTCACTCGGACTTCATCTGGATAATCAACAAGTGGCTTAACAATCGTTTCAATTAGTGATGTCATCGCGAGTATAATTATTTTCCTAATTTAGCGTTATGGAATTTCTCCATGATGCCTTCGTTAGAGAAAAGGTTACGTACTGTATCAGATGGTTTTGCACCATTTTGTAACCATTTAAGAGCTAACTCTTCATCAATTTTAACTTCAGCTGGTTGAGCTACTGGATTGTAAGTCCCAACCACTTCGATGTAACGTCCATCACGTGGTGAACGAGAGTCTGCTGCTACGATACGATAGAAAGGAGATTTTTTAGCTCCCATACGTTTTAAACGAATTTTTACTGCCATTTTTAAAGCACCTCCGAATATGTTTCAACAAGATAATATAATATCAAAAAGATAAAATGTTTGTAAAGGTTTTTTTCTTAACAGTATAAAAAATATTTTATTCTGTTTATTTTTACAACTAAATTTAGTGACAAATTAAGAAAAGAAAGGTAATTTCATGCCCTTTTTCTTCCCTTTAGACATGTTTGTCATTTGCTTCATCATTTTCTTCATGTCTTCAAACTGCTTCAATAGTCGGTTAACCTCTTGAACCGATCGACCGCTACCTTTTGCAATGCGTTTTCGTCGACTAGCGTTAATGATTTCAGGATTTGTTTTTTCAGCTTTTGTCATGGAACGAATAATCGCTTCTACATGACTAATTTGCTTTTCATCTACCTGTAAGTTCTTAAGGCCTTTCATTTTATTAGCACCTGGAAGCATGCCAATAAGTTCATCTAACGGCCCCATTTGACGAACTTGAGCAAGCTGCTCTAAAAAGTCATCAAATGTAAACGACTGCGTACGCAGTTTCGCTTCAAGCTCTTTAGCTTTTTCTTCATCTACGTTAGCCTGCGCTTTTTCAATCAGCGTAAGAACGTCTCCCATTCCTAAGATACGAGAAGCCATACGCTCTGGATGGAATGCATCGATTGCATCCATCTTTTCACCCAAACCAACAAACTTAATCGGTGTATTGGTAACTGCACGAATTGATAAAGCCGCACCACCGCGCGTATCTCCATCTAGCTTCGTTAATACCACACCTGTTAAGCCAAGCTGTTTATTAAAGCTATCAGCTACGTTTACAGCATCCTGACCCGTCATTGCATCGACAACTAAGAAAATTTCATGAGGGTTTGTGAGCTCTTTAATTTGCTCTAACTCTTCCATTAAATTTTCATCTACATGCAAACGTCCGGCTGTATCAATTAATACATAATCATGATGCTCTTCTTTAGCATAAGCAATGGCCTGCTTTGCAATTTCAACGGGACTTACTTGATCTCCCAGTGAAAAAACAGACATACTTAACTGCTTTCCAAGCGTCTCAAGCTGTTTAATCGCCGCAGGGCGATATACATCAGCTGCTACAAGCAATGGGTTGCGGTTATGTTTCTTACGCAGTAGGTTAGCTAGCTTACCAGTAGTTGTCGTTTTACCTGCACCTTGAAGTCCTACCATCATAATAACCGTAGGAGCCTTTGGAGCCACTGCAATTTTGCTTTGTTCGCCGCCCATCAGTGCTGTTAATTCTTCTTGTACAACTTTAATAACCTGTTGACCAGGCGTTAAGCTTTTTAATACGTCTTGACCTACTGCGCGCTCACTTACTCGCTTAATGAAGTTTTTTACTACTTTAAAGTTTACATCCGCCTCTAAAAGGGCTAGGCGTACCTCACGCATCATTTCCTTAACATCTGCTTCAGTTACTTTACCTTTTCCCTTTAGCTTTTGTAACGTGCTTTGCAAACGGTCGGCTAATCCTTCAAATGCCATATATGCCGCCCCCTAATCTAATTTCTCGAGCGAATCAAGAAGAGAAGAAAGCTTGTTGTTTGTTTCAAGTTCGCCTGTCAGTTCATTTTTTAGTTGTTGAACAATTGATTGACGCTCTTGAAACCGTTGAAATAACAATAGCTTTTCCTCATATTGTTCAAGCATTTGCTCTGTACGTTTTATATTATCATAAACTGCTTGACGACTCACATCAAATTCCTCTGCTATTTCACCTAGGGAATAGTCATCTAAATAATAAAGAGACATATAACTTCTTTGCTTTGGTGTAAGCAACGCTTGATAGAAGTCGTATAAAAAGTTCATTCGCGTCGTTTTTTCTAACATACGACCGCCCCCCTTGTTAAGTGAAAAGCCTTTACATGTCTTTAGTTTACAAAGAAGCAATTAGAATGTCAAGTTTTTTCCTTAACAGCAAAAACGCGACGAAGAAAGGCTTCATCGCGTTTTTAAATTAACTGTTTTGCACTTCATCTTCTACCGCATTAGCAAATAACCCATAGATGTATTGTTCCGTATCAAACGGCTGAAGGTCGTCCATCTTTTCCCCTAGCCCTACGAATTTCACTGGTAAGTTCAGTTCGTTTCGAATAGCCAACACAATACCACCTTTTGCAGTACCATCTAGCTTTGTCAGAACAATTCCCGTTACGTTTGTTGCTTCTGAGAAGATTTTAGCTTGGCTAAGAGCGTTTTGCCCAGTTGTTGCATCCAACACAAGTAGCACTTCATGTGGAGCTCCAGGCACTTCACGCTCAATTACGCGTTTTACTTTCTCTAGCTCCTTCATTAAGTTCACTTTATTTTGCAAACGACCCGCTGTATCACATAGTAAGATATCCGCTTTACGAGCTTTTGCTGACTGAATAGCGTCATACATTACAGCAGCTGGATCTGACCCAGCTGATTGCTTAATAACATCTACTCCAACGCGTTCGCCCCATACTTCAAGCTGCTCAATAGCACCTGCACGGAATGTATCGCCTGCTGCCATCAGAACGTTCTTGCCTTCTGACTTAAACTTATGAGCAATTTTACCAATTGTTGTTGTTTTCCCTACGCCATTAACACCAACAAACAGAACAACAGTAAGGCTATCTTGCTGCATATTAAGGCCTGCCAGCTGTTCCTCGCCTGACTCATAGATATCAATTAATTTTTCAGAGATGACCGCTTGAACTTCTTGAGGATCTTGAATGTTCTTTCGTTTTACTTCATCTTTTAATTCATCAATCAAATCCATAACAGTCGAAACGCCAACGTCTGCGCCGATTAGAATCTCTTCCAACTCTTCAAAAAACTCTTCATCCACTTTTCGATAGCGAGAAACTAAATCATTGACGCGTTCCGAAAACGAATCGCGCGTTTTTGAAAGTCCATCTTTAAACTTTTGAGTAACGGAGTCTGTTTGATTTGTAATCTTTTCTTTTAATCGCTTAAAAAAGCTCATGTTTTAACACCCTTTCTACTAAACATATTGCTTCGAATCTTCTAAGCGTACGGATACAAGTTTTGAAACTCCCGATTCCTGCATCGTTACGCCGTACAGCACATCTGCTTCTTCCATTGTTCCTTTACGATGCGTAATGACAATAAACTGTGTTTGCTCACTATAACTTCTTAAGTACGTAGCAAAACGGTGCACGTTCGCCTCATCTAAAGCTGCTTCTACTTCGTCTAATACACAAAACGGTACAGGACGAACCTTTAAAATGGAGAAGAGAAGAGCAATGGCTGTTAAAGACCGTTCTCCTCCAGAAAGAAGCCCTAAGTTTTGAAGTTTTTTACCTGGAGGCTGGGCAATAATGTCCACCCCAGTGTTCAACAGATCCGTCGCATCCGTTAGCTTCAGCTCTGCTTTTCCTCCACCAAATAGAGACTGGAATACATGGTTAAACTCTTCCCGAATTCGGTAGAACGTATCAGAGAAACGCTTTTTCATCTCTTCATCCATTTCATCAATAACCTGATAAAGCGTGTTTTTAGCTTCATCTAAATCATTTTTCTGGTTGCTTAAAAATTCATAGCGCTCTGCTGTTCGCTCATATTGTTCAATAGACCCTAAGTTAACCGTACCAAGCTCCTCGATACCTAACTTAATAAGCTTAATCTTTTTACGAGCTTCGTCAATTGGAATCGTTAGCTGATACGAAGCTTTTGCTGCTTCAAAGCTCGTTTGATATTCTTCATTCAGCTGATGTAAACGACTGTCTAACTCAACGTCAATTCGGTTCAGTTTTACTTCTTCGTCTTTTAACGCATTTGCAATTTGCTTATGCTGGCGATGCAACTCTTTGACAAAGCGCTCTGCATCTTCTAGCTTGTTTTGTGATTTCAAGCGCTCTGCCCGACAGTCATCCATTTTCTTCAACGTTTCTGCTTTTTCTTTAACCTTTTCTGCAGCCGCTTCTTCTAGTGAAAGCTCTCCAGAATCATTTGATGTCATCTCATTCGTTAAAAGTGCCAAGTCTTCTGTTACTTCTTCTAAGCGCTTCGTTGTTTGATTTAGCTCAAAGCAAATACGATCATATTTTTCACGCTTATTTTTAAGAGACTGTTCTTGTCCAGCCAGCTCTACTTTTACTTCGGTTAGCTTCTGGCGCACTTCCTCTCGGGAAGTTTGTTGCGTACGCTTACGATGAGTAAGCTCTTCAATAACTCCCTCTAGCTCTGAAGTCTGTTCTTTTGCTTCACCTAGCTGCTTTTCTAACACTTGAATTCGCTTGATCAAATGTTCTTGATCGCTTTTAAAGCTAACCATGTCTTGATCATACATCGCTAATCGATCGTTTACCGCTTGCTCTTCAATTTCTACTTGCTTCACATCTCGATCTAACGCTTTTTCTTGCTCTTCTAGACGCTTAACAAAAGACTGTTCTTTACCAATAGCTTGTTCCAACTCTTCAATCGTTTCTTTCTTAGTTTTCACATTTTTCTCAAGTTGAAGCGTTTTTTCTTCCATTTCCTTCAGCTTCGCAGTAATTGTTTCAAGCTCTCGCTGACGACCAAGCAATGAATTGGTTTTTTGCTTAACCGATCCACCTGTCATGGACCCGCCTGGATTCACCACGTCTCCTGTTAAAGTAACAAAGCGGTAGCGATGCTGAATCAGTCTAGCAAGCTCATTTGCTCCTTTTAAATCTTTTACAATAATAACCGTACCAAGCAAGTTCTCTGCAATACTACGATACTTCTCATCATATTTTACAAGCGAAGAAGCGACGCCCACAAACGTATCGTGAGTTTCAATTAACGAAATGGTTTGTGGCGGTATAAAACGCGAACGCACGGATGTTAATGGTAAAAATGTAGCGCGTCCGTAATGATTTTGTTTTAAAAAGCTAATTGCTTGTCGCGCACTCTGCTCATCAGACGTCACAATATGCTGAGTTGCACCACCGAGCGCAATTTCAATCGCTGTCTCATACTCTTTCGGCACGCTAACTAGTTCAGCAATAGCTCCTTCAATCCCGTGAAGCTTCTGGCTTCTCGCTTTTAAAATTTCCTTTACACCATGGAAATACCCTTCATAGTCCTCCTGCATCTCTTCAAGCATTTGCTTTCTAGACTTTGTTTGCTGGACGTATTGATAGGCTTGATACAGGGTTGACTCTTGCTTTCGATATTCCTCTCGCAGGGAATCGAGCTTTGCAAGCTGCTCTTTTAATTGACGCGTGGCATCCTGCAATTCTTGTTGAAAGTTTTGCAGTTTATCAATAAGAGCTCCTTTTTTCCGCTCTAGATCCACTCGTTGCTGAACATATTGCTCGTTTGCTTTTAAAAGCCGCGCTTCTTTTTCAGACGTTTGATGCTTTTGCTGCTCTAGAAAAGCAATCTCATTTCGAGAAGCTGTCTGTGCATTTGCCAACTCAAAATATTCGCTTTTTAACTGTTCTAACTGCTCATCCAGGTTTTCACTATACGTTGCAAACAGACGCTCTTGTTCGGCTACTTCTTCACGCGTTTTAGCAACGTCGTTTTCAAAGGTAGTTAAGTCATTCTCTTCTTTTTGCTTCGCTATCAGCAACTCTTTTTTTGTTTGAGTATACTCTTTTACAAGTCGCTCTAACTGCTCTTTATTTTGCGAAGCGTTCTTTTTACGCTCTTTTAACACTTCTTTCTTACCTTCTAGCTTTTCAACTTCTTCACTAACAAAAAGAAGGTGTTTATGTAGCGCGTCGATTTCCTCATCCGCACGCTGAATATACACGCGTAAACAATTAATCTCTTGCTCACGCTCTCCAATGTTGGCAGAAAGCGATTGCTCCATTTGCTGATGAGATGCTATGTCTCGTTTAAGCGCTTCCCACTTACCATGAAGCTCTTCAATTTCAAAAACCGTTACTTCAATATCAATCTGTTCTAATTCTTCTTTTTTCTGCAAGTAATCTTTTGCAATGGAAGACTGTATTTTTAAAGGCTCTAACTGACCCTCAATTTCATGTAAAATGTCAAGCACGCGATTTAAGTTTTCTTGTGTTTCAATTAACCTTAACTCAGCCTTACGTTTACGCGTTTTATACTTTAAAACGCCCGCTGCTTCTTCAAATATTTTACGACGCTCATCTGGTTTGCTGCTGAGAACTTCTTCAACTTTACCTTGACTAATAATGGAAAAAGCTTCTCTTCCCAAACCTGAGTCCATAAATAAATCCACAATATCTTTTAAACGACATGGTTGGTTGTTAATAAGAAATTCACTATCACCTGAGCGATTTACTCGCCTTGTAATGCTTACTTCATGATAATCAAGCGGTAGGAACTGATCGTCATTTTCTAGCGTAATCGTTACGTCTGCTACATTAACAGCACGCCTTGATTCACTTCCCGCAAAAATAACGTCTTCCATTTTCCCACCACGCAGTGACTTTGCAGACTGCTCGCCCATTACCCAGCGAATTGCATCTGTAATGTTACTTTTACCACTACCGTTTGGTCCAACAACTGCTGTAACCCCTGGTACAAAGTCAATTGATACTTTCTGAGCGAATGACTTAAAGCCAGTAATATCTAAACGCTTGAGGAACATATAGATTCCCCCTTTTCCTTATTTTCATAGTAAATCCCCCTTTGCAACAACCATTCGTTGCTTGGGGGGACTCGTTCCTACATCAGACTAATACTCTCTTTTACTTTGCATTCGACGCTTTTATTTTCGAGATGGCTACTTGAGCCGCTTTTTGCTCAGCTTCTTTCTTAGATCTACCAACTCCAACACCTAGCTCTTCACCATTAAGTGATACACGTGACATAAATTCACGATTATGAGCCGGGCCTTTTTCTTGTAGCACCTTGTACTCTAGCTGACCAAACCCATCTCGTTGAATAATTTCCTGTAACTGACTTTTAAAATCCATCACATGAGAAAAAGCACCCTCATTAATCTTCGGGAATACAACTTTTGTTAAAAATTGATTTACTGTTTCAATTCCTTTATCTAAATACAATGCACCAATAAATGCTTCAAATACATCCGCCAGTAAAGCTGGACGTTGACGGCCACCCGTCATTTCTTCACCTTTACCGAGCAACACTAGTTTACCAAATTCGAGCTCATTTGCGAAAGTCACAAGAGATGGCTCACACACTACGGCTGCACGTAGCTTTGTCAGTTCTCCTTCGCTCATCATTGGGTATTTTTTAAATAGAAATTGTGAGACGGTCAACTCTAACACGGCATCCCCTAAGAATTCTAAACGCTCATTATCTTCATGAGGTTTTTTACGATGCTCATTCACATACGATGAATGTGTAAAAGCTTGAAATAAGAGCTTTTCATTTTCAAACGTCACGTTGATTTCTTCTTGAAACTGTTTAAAGTTTTTTACTACTTGAGAATTATTTTTTCGGTCTCGATTCGAATAATGTTTAGGCATAAAATACCTCCGCTTACCAGCCACAATTAGTTCATAGTTTTTTCATAACATAACCCATTATAAAACGAGGTATCCTAAAAGATACATCGCATTTTGAAAAAAAAATTATTTTTTTCAAAAATAACGCAAAAAACACAGAAAGCCCCGCTATTAACGGGGCTTTTAATGATACAACAGAATTAAACTTGACTCTGTATGTAATTAACCGCATCTCCAACAGTTGCGATTTGTTCTGCTTGCTCATCAGAGATTTCCATGTCAAACTCATCTTCAAGCTCCATTACAAGCTCAACTACATCAAGAGAGTCAGCACCTAAATCTTCTTTGAAATTAGATTCTAATTTCACTTCGCTTTCATCTACACCAAGACGATCAACAATGATTTTTGTTACGCGCTCTAGTACTTCTGCCATTGTTCTTCACCTCCCCTCAAGTCATTATAGTAGATTTTCCTTTAAAATACTATGGCTGAATAATAAAGTTTGTCAAAACCCTTACTTTTCAATTCTTTTAAGATATTACATAACCATTCCTCCGTCAACATGGATGGTTTGTCCCGTAATATAGCGGCTTGCATCTGTAGCTAAGAATGAAACAATATTGGCAATATCTTGTGGATCACCAAAGGATGCAAGTGGAATTTGCTTTAGCATTTCAGCTTTTACTTCTTCTGGAAGCTCATCCGTCATATCAGTTGCGATAAACCCTGGTGCCACTGCATTTACTGTAATATTACGACTTGCAAGCTCTTTTGCAGATGTTTTTGTTAATCCGATAACACCAGCCTTAGCAGCTACATAGTTTGCTTGTCCTGCGTTTCCGCTAACACCCACAATAGATGAAATGTTGATGATTCGTCCATGACGTTGTTTCATCATTTGGCGAGTTGCTGCTTTCGTACATAAAAACACGCCCTTTAGGTTTGTTGATAAAACATCATCCCACTCATCTTCCTTCATTCTCATTAGCAGGTTATCTCTTGTAACACCAGCATTGTTTACTAAAATATCTAAAGAGCCAAACGTTGAAATTGCTTCTTTAATCATGCTTTGAACAGAATCTGCATCCGCTACGTTTGCTTGAATCGCAATGGCATCTGTTCCATAACCTTTAATTTCATCAACGACCTCAAGTGCTTTCGCTTCGCTACCTGCATAGTTTACAACTACTTTAGCTCCTTGCTTTCCTAATTCAAGCGCAATCGCACGTCCAATTCCACGAGACGCTCCTGTAACAACCGCTACTTTTCCTTCTAACATTTTATTCTACCCCTTTTACCGCTTCAATTGTTGCTTGTAACGTTTCAACATTACTCACTGAATAAACCGTAGCACGGCGATTCACCTTCTTCACAAGCCCTGATAATACTTTTCCTGGACCAATCTCAATAAATGTATCTACGCCTTCAGCAAGCAATAACTCAACCGTTTCTTGCCAGCGAACTGGAGAATATAATTGTTCAATCAACAGCGCTTGTACAGCTTCTTTTTGGATTGTTGGCTGCGCCGTTACGTTAGCTACAACAGGAACTTTCGCATCTTTAAAATCCATTATGCTAAGCGTATCCTGCAGTTTAGCAGCAGCGGGCTTCATTAAGCTAGAGTGGAACGGTCCGCTTACATCTAAAGGAATCGCTCGTTTTGCTCCTTTTTCTTTCGCTAGTTCACTCGCTTTTTCAACACCCTCTGCTGTTCCAGAAATTACAATTTGACCTGGACAATTAATGTTAGCAAGCTGGACAGAAGCTCCTAAAGCCGTAATTTCGTCCGTTACAGCTTTTAACTCTTCAGCACTCATTCCTAAAATGGCAGCCATTGTTCCTTCACCAGCAGGAACAGCTTCATCCATATAGCGTCCACGCTTGTTTACAGCAACAACAGCATCTTCAAAAGACATTACTCCAGCTGCTACTAACGCACTGTATTCTCCCAAACTATGACCTGCTACATAATCAGGTGTAATCCCACTTTTGTTAAACTCGTTTAAAAGCATTGTGCTAGCAGTAACAAGAGCAGGTTGCGCATGATACGTTAACGTCAGTTCATCTTGTGGACCTTCAAACATAAGGTTTGATAATGAAAAGCCTAGCACTTCATCTGCCTTTGAAAGAAGTTGCTTTGCTTCTTCAGATTGCTCATATAAGTCTTGCCCCATACCTACGGCTTGTGAGCCTTGGCCTGGAAACATAAAAGCTATTTTCCCCATTCTTATCCTCTCCTCGTTTATTCGTTATTTTATTCACTTTCAACGGAAGCTTGAATGGTAGAAGAGACGTTATTTTCTACCATATTTACGGTTTGTTTAATCGCATTAAAGATGGCCGTAGCGTCTGACGAACCATGAGCTTTAATAACCGGTGCATTTAGACCGAACAGGCCTGCGCCGCCATACTCGCTATAGTCCATTTTTGCTTTTAGCCCTTTAAGCTGAGGCTTTAACACGGAAGCAGCTACCTTGCTTTTAAAACTACTCATTAACTCTGCTTTTAACATTGAAAATAGTGAAAGTGCCGTTCCTTCAATAGTTTTCAATGCAACATTACCCGTAAAACCATCCGTTACTACAACGTCTGCAACGCCGTTTAAAAGATCTCGTGATTCTACGTTTCCGATAAAGTTAATGTTGGTTTCTTGAAGCAATTTAAACGTTTGCTTTGTTAACTCATTACCTTTTTTCTCTTCCGTTCCAACGTTTAAAAGCCCAACTTTAGGCGATTGAACACCTCTTACCTTCTCTGCGTATACCGAGCCCATAATTGCATATTGTACAAGGTGCTCAGGTTTCGCATCAACGTTAGCTCCTACATCTAGCATTAAGAAACCTTTGCCGTCCAAAGTTGGCAGCGTCGGAGCTAGAGCAGGACGCTCAATTCCTTTAATACGACCAACAACAAATAACCCAGTCGTCATTAAAGCACCCGTGTTACCTGCAGAAATACATGCATCAGCACGCCCCTCAGCTACTTCAGTAGCCATAAGCACCATTGATGCATTTTTCTTTCTGCGTACTGCACGAACTGGTTCATCTGTTGCTTCAATTACTTCTTCAGTATGAAGAATTGTGATACGCTCTGGATTTGTTAGGTACTTCTTTATTTCAACTTCATTACCAACAAGTGTAATATGTAAGTTTTCAAACTGCTGAATGGCTAATTCTGCACCTTCAATAACCGTTTTGGGAGCGTTGTCCCCTCCCATAGCATCAATTGCTATTTTCATGTTCTTTCTCATCCTTTAGTTTTATTTATCAGATGTAAATCGGTACATATTAAACGTTCCTGAAAACACCTGCTCTTGTCCTACAAAACTATTTACCTCTACGATTGTTCGAGTTTCATCTGTAGACATAACCTTTGCTTTTGCTATCACGCGCTCATGAATCTTTACCGAACGATGATAGCGAATTGTAGCCTCAATTGTTAATGCTAATTCATCATTAATAACCGCTACTGCAAGTGAGTTTGCTTGAGCAAACAAGTGATGTCCTCTTGTAATTTGATTGCGTTGAAAAACGTGTTCTTCACGCACATCAAAGATAGAAATAGCGGATTGGTCTAGTTCAATATCGATAATTTCCCCAATTACTTCTTCAATAGGCAGAGAACGCACTTCATCTTCTAATTTCTTAGAAGCTACATATTTAATTCGCTCGCGTAATTCAGGGATAGACAATTCTAGGCGGTCTAAGCGAATTGTTTGTACGCTAACTGAAAAACGGTCGGCTAATTCTTCATCTGTGATAAATGGATTCTCGTCAATTGTAGCTTTTAATAACAGCTGTCGATCTCTTTTATTACGCTTCATAACACACCATCCGAACTTTTAATACTAGGTACTAACAGCAGTATATAATTATTGCAATTGAAATGCAACATTTTTAGTAAAGTTACACCTCAATTGCAACGCCGATTCACTGACTATTAATCAAATTTTTCACCTGCTAATACACCTGTTGCTTCCAAATAAGAACGCATCAACTGATATTGCTCATCTTGCCAAAACGCCTCCGAATTCACAAGCTCAGTAGCATCTGTACGGGCTACTTCAAGCGCTCGATAATCGTGGACCATATCCGCTATTTTGAACTCAGGCATTCCGCTTTGCTTTCGGCCAAAAAAGTCCCCAGGCCCTCTAAGCTCAAGGTCTCTTTCTGATAATACAAAACCGTCATTTGTCTCCGTCATAATATTCATGCGCTCTTTTCCAACTTCAGACTTTGGATCTGCTAACAAAATACAATACGACTGCGCGTCTCCTCTTCCTACTCGCCCGCGAAGCTGATGGAGCTGTGATAGCCCAAAGCGCTCCGCATCATAGATGACCATAACCGTGGCGTTTGGAACGTTCACCCCTACTTCAACAACCGTTGTCGAAACAAGAATTTGCACATTGTTTACGCTAAACTCTTTCATGACTTCTTCTTTTTCATCTGGTGTTAAGCGCCTATGCATCAGTCCTACATTCCATTGCCCTTTAAAATATTGAACAAGGGTACTATGAACATCAATGGCATTTTGAACGTCCAACTTCTCTGATTCTTCAATCAATGGACAAATTACGTAGGCTTGCCGTCCTTCACTCAGTTCTTTCTGGACAAATTGCAAAATACGCTCTAGCATATCATGCTTTACCCAATACGTTTCGATTGCTTTTCGACCAGCTGGCATTTCATCTATAATCGACACGTCCATCTCACCAAAAGCAGTAATGGCAAGCGTTCTTGGAATAGGAGTCGCCGTCATAAATAATACATCTGGACTTTCACCTTTCTCACGAAGAACTCTACGCTGACCCACACCAAAGCGATGTTGCTCATCCGTAATGACAAGACCAAGACTTTTATACACTACTTCATCTTGGATGAGCGCATGAGTACCGACTAACACGTCTATTTCTCCGGCCTGAACTTGTCGCAGAAGCTCACGCCTTGCTTTCCCTTTAACTGAACCCGTTAACAACCCGACGCGCACTTGAACTTTTTCAAGCATGGCACTTAAGGATTCAGCATGCTGTTCGGCTAAAATTTCAGTTGGAACCATTAGAGCACCTTGATGCCCTGCCAATACCGTTGCATATAGCGCAACGGCAGCAACAACCGTTTTACCTGAACCTACATCTCCTTGTAATAGGCGATTCATTCGATAAGGCGACTTCATATCAGCAGTAATTTCATTCACTACTCGTTTTTGAGCGTTTGTTAACGGGAATGGCAGTTGATTTGTAAACTCAACTAAATCGCTTGATTGAAACACTTGAGACATACCAGCCGTTTCTTCTCGCTCACGCTTTCGAAGCGCCTGCATCTTTAGCTGAAACAGCAAAAACTCTTCATATACAAATCGCCTGCGCGCTTGTTTTAAATCGCTATGGTCTCGAGGTAGATGAATCGTTCGCACCGCATCTTCTCGTGCCATTAACTTATATCGATTTCGGAGCGATAAAGGGAGCATGTCTTCAATTTGACTTCCATACTGATTTAAAGCCAGGGTGATAAACTTACGAATTGCTTTTACAGTAAGCGCTGCTTTTGTGGAATAAACCGGCTCAATGGTTTGATTTTTTTTGAAAGGTGAAAACTGTAGTTCTTGAAGAGTAATCGTTTGGCGGTGCTGATCCCATTTTCCCGTCACAGTAACCGTTTGATCAATTTCAAGCTTTGATTTATAATAAGGTCGGTTAAAGCACGTAACGGTAACAAGATAGCGACCAACCAACAAGCGAAAGGTTAATCGAGACCGTTTTTTTCCGTAATAAGTAAGAGAGGGAACGCTGTGAACCTTTCCCTCTACCGTTACTTTTTCATCATGTTTAGCATCCGCTAAATCCTTCAGCTCATAGTCCTCATAGCGATAAGGAAAATGCTCAAGTAAATCTTGTACAGATTGTATCTTCATTTCTTCGAGAAGAGTCGCTGTCTCTTCTCCAATCCCTTTAATGGTTTTAATGGAAATTTTATTTAATTCATTCACTTTTGTTTAATGCAATACCAAAGATCTTTGCTTCTAGCTCGCGACCTGTTGGTGTTGCCGCTAAGCCTCCTTGTGCAGTTTCTCGTAACGCTACTGGCATTGTTTGACCAATTCGATACATTGCATCAATTACTTCATCACACGGAATTCGACTTGTAACACCTGCTAACGCCATATCAGCAGCAATCATTGCATTCGCAGCGCCCATCGCGTTTCTCTTTACGCACGGTACTTCTACTAATCCTGCTACAGGGTCACATACTAATCCTAGCATATTCTTAAGCGTAATTGCCATTGCTTCAGCTGCTTGACTAGGAGTACCACCCGCCATTTCTACAATCGCTGCCGCTGCCATGCCAGACGCTGACCCTACTTCAGCTTGACACCCTCCCGCTGCACCTGAAATGGAAGCATTGTTTGCCACAACAAATCCAAATGCTCCTGATGTAAATAGAAATTCAATCATTTCTTCACGCGTTGGATTTAATTTATTTTTCACTGCAAATAACGTTCCAGGCACCACTCCAGCTGAACCGGCTGTCGGTGTTGCACAAATCGTTCCCATCGCAGCATTTACTTCGTTCGTTGCTACCGCTTTACTTACTGCATCTAAGATTAAATTACCAGATAAAGCATTTCCACTTTCAATATACTTTTGTATTAAAACAGCATCGCCACCTGTTAGACCAGTAACGGACTGAACGCCTCTTAACCCACGCTCCACCGCTTCTTCCATAACCGTTAAATTGCGATCCATTCTTTCAAAGACCTCTTCACGGTTTAAGCCAGTAACTTCTACTTCTTGTTCAATCATAATTTCCGCTATTTTGACCTTTTTACTTTCTGCTAACTCTACTAATTCCGCTACATTTCGAAACATAGTATCCTCCCATTTTACAACATGATGTCATTCTATCTAAGCCAATATCATCTTGCTAAGCATTTATTTAAACGATAGATTACTTCCTTTTTCCCAAAAAGCATAAAAAGCAGTACGCTACTCAACCATTCTTGTCACTTTAATAATGTGCGGTAATCCTTGTAGCTCTTCAATTACTGCATCTTCAATGTTTGTGTCCATTTCAATGGCCATTAATGCAACCTGTCCTTTTTCCTTTCGAGATACTTCCATATGGCCAATGTTAATAGAATGCTTCATTAATATATTCGTCACCGTTGCAATCGCTCCAAAACGATCGTTGTGTACAACAAGGATAGCAGGATTCATGCCTGATAAATTTAATTCAAATCCATTTAATTCTGTGATTTGAATTTTACCACCACCAATTGAGATACCAACAACTTCAATTTCTTTATCACCATCAATCATTCGCACGCGCGCCGTGTTTGGATGATCAGTAATCGCTGTTTCTTCAATAAACGTCACGTCCATGCCCGCTTGTTTAGCTAATGTAAGAGCCTCAGGAATTCGAGGGTCAAACGTATCAAAATCTAATACCCCTCCAATGATTGCTACATCTGTCCCATGGCCTTTATATGTTTGAGCAAAAGATCCATAAAGTGAGACGATGACTTTTTCTGGCTGTTTGCCAAACAACGTTCTTGCTACCCTACCAATACGCGCAGCACCTGCTGTATGTGAACTTGATGGACCAATCATAATTGGACCAATAATATCGAATACGGATTTATATTTCATGGTTACTCTCCCCCTGTAAAAAGGATATTAAACTTTAATGTTATCGCTATCACTTTATATGTTACTTGACGTTTTCTATTTTTGGAACCCTAGAAATTCGTTATAATAAAGTTTTAAAATTCGAAATAATAAGCTAACATTTTTCTCTTTATTCTCCGATAAAAAAAGCTGACTCTTCATTCGAGTCAGCTTTTGAGTTATGCTGCTTCTTTTGTTTCTTGTTCAAGCTCTGCAACTGTTTTGATATTAAAGTTTTTAAACACGTTTGAACCAATATACCCAATAACTGCTCCACCAACTGCACATAGTGCTGCGCAAATTGTTACTTTTATTGGATCGTTAAAGCCATACATAACTGCTAAACCTGCAATAGGAGTAGCTGTTCCTGTCGCATCGTTTACCAATCCAAATAGGGAAACAATGACACCACCTACTGCTCCACCAACAAAATTTGTTACATAAATTGGAATTGGGTTAGCCGATATTATATTAGCTTGCGTTAATGGCTCTACAGCTACTGAAATTGTGGTACGACGATCTCCAAATTTCAAACGATCGAATAATACATAATTCATAAATGACGAACCGAAAACCGCTAGTGCACCAATTGCCATCGGAAGACCCGTTAAGCCAAGCATAGCTGTTAAAGCCATTGAGCTTAGAGGTGCCGTAGCAACAACCGTGATAACGCCACCGAGTATAATTCCCATTAGAATTGGATTAGCATTTGCTGTTTCCTTAATGATGGAACCAATGTTCAATAGCGTGGCATCCACCAAAGGCGAAATCCCTGTTGCGATTAAGCGTGTTAACGGTGCAATAACTAAAATTGCTCCCAATAAATCTAAACCTGCAGGCGCTTTTTTCTCTACTACTTTCATAGCAAAAGCCATGATATAGCCAGCAAAGAAGCCAGGTAACAGGCCTAATCCTGAACAGACAACCCCCATCATTAATGCGTAAACGGGAGATACACCTAGTGCCAACGCTACTAACGCAGCAGCAGCGACGCCACCCATACCCCCAGCAGCTTCTCCTACTTCACCTAAAAATTTGATGTTTAATAAATCGCCACCCACATACAGTTGAAATGCTTCAACGAGAAACGCCGCAACGGCACCGCTTGCCAAAGCACCCATAGCTTTCATCCCATACGGTGCTTTGTTACTGAAAAGCCAAAATAAAAATAAGACCAATAAAAGCAGTGCCGTACCTTTCAAAATCTCCATTGTAAATTCCCCCTATGCTGCATTCATCTTCACTTAAGTATTCACTTTAAAGTAACGCACGATGTACGCCCCCTTTAAAAACTATCACAATATAGTGGGCTTTTCAACCGAAAGAACCATTTATACGAACAAAAGAATAAATATAAAATAAAATGTTCGTATTCTGTAAATTCCAACAGTTTAAAAATCAATAAAAAAATGCAAGTTAGTCATAAAACTAACCTGCATTTATATCATTCAATCGCAAAGATATATGAGTATAATGGTTGCCCACCTTTATGGACTTCAACTTCAACATCGTCAAATTGACTTTCAACAAATGATACTAACTCATCCATTTCTGTATCAGCTACATCTTCACCTTGCAAAATCGTGATGATTTCTGAGTCTTCATCAACCATATGTTGCAGTAACTTTTTAGCAGCTTCAAGCTTTTCAGTATCCTTTACAACAATTTGCTTTTCAGCAATTCCCATAAAGTCACCTTTTGCAAGCTCTAAGCCGTCGATATTGGTATCACGTACAGCGTACGTAATTTGCCCCGTCTTCACATGACCAAGGGCTTCTGTCATCGCTTCTTCGTTCGTATTTAGATCTGATTGAGGATTAAACGATAGAAGCGCTGTCATTCCTTGTGGAACTGTTTTAGAAGGAACAACGGCAACGTGATCTCCTACTACAGACGCAGCTTGATTTGCAGCCATCACGATATTACCATTATTAGGAAGGATAATCACTTTTTCAGCGTGTGTTTCTTCGATTGCTTTGACAATATCTTCTGTACTTGGATTCATCGTTTGGCCACCTTCAATTACAACAGTAGCTCCGATACTTTTAAACAGCTCTGCAATGCCACTTCCCATTGAAACCGTCACAATACCGTATGGCTTTTTCTCAGCCTTTACAGGAGCAGGTGCTTCTTTCGAAACAATTTCGCTATGCTGTTCACGCATGTTTTCAATTTTCATTTTTATTAAGCTACCGTAGCGCTGGCCATAATTTAATACTTCACCCGGATACTCAGCATGAATATGCACTTTTACGACTTCATCATCAGACACAACTAATAAAGAATCGCCCCATTCGCTTAGATCCTGGCGAAATGTCTCTTCTGAGAATGCGTGCTTTTCCATTTTGTCTGCTTCTAACCGAACCATAAATTCTGTACAGTACCCAAACTCGATGTCTTCAGTGTTCATATGGCTTTGAGCGTGCTTATGGTGTTCAGCGTTTACAAGCTCATTCATTGATGGAATTGCCAGAGGTACACCTGGAAGCTTTTCTCCCTTTAGCTCTGCTAGGAATCCTTCATAAATTAAAACTAAGCCTTGTCCACCGCTGTCTACAACGCCTACTTCTTTTAAAACAGGCAGTAATTCTGGGGTGCGATCAAGAGAGGCTTTTGATGCTTTTAGCACTTCTTCCATAAATGGAATCATTTCTGGTTGCTTTTCAGCTACTTCAACTGCTTTTTTAGCCGTATCTTTTGCAACGGTTAGAATCGTACCTTCAATTGGCTTCATAACAGCTTTATAGGCTGTTTCAACGCCCATCTCAAGCGCGTGTGCAAAGTCTACTGTCGTAATAAATTCTTTTTGTTCAATCGCTTTGCCAAAACCTCTGAAAAGCTGTGATAAGATCACGCCTGAGTTACCACGCGCCCCCATTAATAGGCCTTTTGATAAAGCTTGTCCTACTTGTCCAATATGATTTGATACATTTCTTTTTACTTCTTTAGCACCTGATGTGATCGACAGGTTCATGTTGGTACCTGTATCTCCATCTGGAACTGGAAAAACGTTTAGTGCATCTACATAGTCAGCATTGTTTGACAGATGCTGTGCTCCTTGAAGCACCATTTCCGCAAAACGCTTTCCGTTCAATGTTGTCATTGACACGAATCTTCCTCCTTAATTACACGTTCGTTACACGAACACCCTGCACGTAAATATTTACTGAGTCAACCGTTAGACCCACTGTTTGTTCTAGCGTATATTTCACTTTAGTCTGTACGTTATGAGCAATTTCTGAGATTTTCGTTCCATAACTAACAATGATATACATATCAATATGTACTTCATCATTTTCTTGCCTTACGATAATACCCCGTGTAAAGTTTTCTTTACGAAGAATGTCAGTAAGACCATCTTTAATTTGATTCTTAGAAGCCATGCCGATGATGCCATAGCAGTCAATAGCTGCCCCTCCAGCAATCGTTGCAATTACGTCTGTGGAGATATCAATTTGACCGTACTTAGTTTTCATTTCGATGGACATACTTTTTCCCCTTTCTATACATAGGCTAATAAATATTTTACTATAACCAATCTCTTTTTAAAAGAACATTCCCTAATTACCCAAATTTAACTCTCTTTATTATTGAACATACATTCAATTTATATGTCAAGGAAAATTTCTTGAAAGCTTTTGTTGAGAAGTATTGCATTATAAAGAATGCTGTGATAAATTAATATAGTATTTCTCAAAAAGCAGAATTGAGTAGTTTTTTTGTGTTAGGAGGGAAAACTATGGCACGCAAATGTGTAATCACTGGCAGAAAAGCTCGTTCAGGTAATGCACGTTCTCACGCTATGAACGCTACAAAGCGTAAATGGGGTGCTAACGTTCAAAAAGTACGTATCCTTGTGGACGGTAAACCAAAACGTGTATACGTATCAGCTAGAGCCCTTAAATCAGGTAAAGTTGAGCGCGTTTAATTTTCGATAACGAAAAAGCACCATGTATATGGTGCTTCTTTTATTATCTTGCTTTTTAATCTTTTTTAAATGAATTTAGCACGACCTTTACAATACCACCTAAAAACTTTGGAAGTTTAATCGTATAAAATTTCATACTACTCCTCCTCACCATTTCCACCATTCATCTACTTTTAATGGACTACCTTCATCCATTCTTCCATCAACATTATTAAAGTCTTTTACAAGCAATCTGCATCATTGCTTCTTATCATCATTAATATGCCTGTAGTAAATGAAAAAGTACCTCTTTGTGCAAGAAGTTCGTTACTTATACATAAAGTAGAGCCAAGTTCTACATAGTGGTTTGTTAGGGGATACTTAAAGCCTGTTAGCGTAAGGTTTTCAACACCGCCAGCATAAGGAACAAACGAGACGTATTTCGCTTGAGTTCTTACTTCAATTTCATGCGTTCCAGGAGAGAACAATTGAATGCTATTTTGCTTGTCAATTAGCTCTACCTTCACGTTTTCTTGCAGGCTTTTATACAGAAGCTGAATGGCTCCAAACGTATGATCAATTCTACCGCCCGTAGCTCCAAAAACCCGAATGTACGCAGGTTTTTTAGACACAGCCCACTCAACCGCCAGCTCTAAATCCGTTGCATCTTTTTCAGAAGGATAAACATGTAAATCTTGCAGCCGATCCTGAATAGCCTTCAGCTGCTCTTCATTGATGGAGTCAAAGTCTCCAAACGCTTCATCAGGAATAATCCCCTGCTCAAGAAGAGTGAACACACCGCGATCTACACCTATCCACTTATCACACGCCTTCCACTTGTGAAGTTCCGGCACATAATTATCCGGACCTCCTGCCAAAATATGAATAATAATGATAAGCCACCCTTTCTATTTATGAATTATTTAAAAAAGTTGCCAAGGAAAAGCAGATTTCACTCCTCCTTTGACAACTTTTGTAGACTCTTTATATAGTTGAACGAATTCGATCAATTGCCGCTGCGCGGTCTTCTTGATCATAAATAGCTGAGCCAGCTACTAAAACGTTTGCTCCAGCTTCTACGCATTTTTTTGCTGTTTCTTCGTTTACTCCACCATCTACTTCCACTTCAATAGATAGCTGACGAATTTCAATAAGCTGCGAGATTTGTTCAATTTTCGGTAGTACGCTATTAATAAACTTTTGGCCTCCAAAACCTGGATTAACCGTCATTAATAAAATTAGGTCGATGTCTTCTAACACGTGCTTTACAACATCAATTGGAGTAGCTGGATTTAACGCAATTCCAACTTTCATACCATGTTCTTTAATCAATTGAATCGTACGATGTAAATGCGTACAAGCTTCTGCATGCACAGTTAAAATATCAGCACCTGCTTTTGCAAACATCGGAATATACGCATCAGGGTTACCAATCATTAAGTGAACATCTAGCGGAAGAGATGTAATTGGACGAATTGCTTCTACAATTAAAGGACCAATTGTAATGTTAGGAACAAAATGGCCATCCATTACATCCACATGAATATAATCAGCTCCACCAGCTTCTACTTCACGAATTTCTTCTCCTAATTTAGAAAAATTAGCTGATAAGATGGAAGGTGCAATTTTTGTCATGTTTAATACCTCGGCTTTCTTTGCTTGATTTCTTCAACAAACTGCAAATAATGCTCATAACGGTAAGCAGGAATTGCTTGGTTCTCCACTGCCTGCTTAACTGCACATTTTGGTTCTTTCACATGCAGACATCCTCTGAACTTACAGTCTTCACTTAAGCGAGACATTTCTGGAAAGCAGTGAGAAAGTTCTTCTACCTCTAGAGTTAGAAACTCCAAGGAGCTAAAGCCCGGTGTATCTGCTACGAGTCCTTCACCAAATGAAATAAGCTCTACATGTCTGGTTGTATGCTTTCCTCGCCCTAGAGATATTGAAATATCATTTGTCTTCAGCTCTAACTCAGGCTTCAAAACGTTTAGTAACGAAGATTTACCAACTCCTGATTGTCCTGCAATGACCGTTATTTGATTTTCAAACAGCGGCTTAATTTCTGCAATACCACTTTCCATTACGGTTGATGTTAAAATTACCTCATATCCTATTTTACGATAATCTTCGGCATATTGCTCAATTAATTGTTTTTGTTTCTCTGACAACAAATCAACTTTTGAAATACAAATAACCGGCTGAATATCATTTGACTCTACCAAAGCTAAAAAGCGATCCAAAAGCACCGTACTAAAATCAGGCTCGATAGCTGAAAATACTAACAACGCTTGATCAACGTTTGAGATTGGGGGTCGCACTAACTCATTTTTACGTTCTTTAATTTCAAGTATATACCCTTCAAGCTCATTATCAGCTTGAAATACTACTTCATCGCCTACTAATGGAGTAACTTTCTTCTTTCGAAACACTCCTCTTCCGCGACACTGGGTTACTTGTCCATCATGAAGAACATAATAAAATCCACTTAAGGATTTAATAATTCTTCCTTCTGGCATAACCTCACTCCTATCATTCTTCTGGATATTCTACAGCTTTTTCTTCAATTACTTGACCATCTCGAACTACTTTGTACTTGGCTGGCTCGCCTTCTTTCACTAACACATCGAATGATTCAGTAACCGTTTCTGTAATTGTTAGTTCTTTAATAGGCACAGACATTGTATTATCTGCATCTTCTACGTAAATCTCTACTTTTTGCTCAGGATTTTTTCCTTCACTATTCTTTTCCTCATAGGGAATTGTTACTTGTACATTGACAGTTTGAGGAGGTACTTCTTCCTTCCCTAAGGAAACTTTAAACGTTAGCTTATCACCTTTTTTAATAACCGAACCAGCTTTCGGGGTTTGAGAAATAACCAAACCTTTTTCAACAGTATCAGAATATTCGTTTTCTACTGCAATTTCAAATTCTTCTTCTGCTACATAATCTCGAACGCTTTTTTCCGTCCATCCTGAGAAATCCTTCACTTTAATTTCCGGAGGTCCTTTGCTTATCCATAACGTAACGGCCGTGCTTTCTGGAACAACCTCTTCACCTTCTTTTGGACTTTGATCTAATATTGTTCCTTTGGGCTCCTCACTGTCGATTTCAATTGTTCGCACTTCACTATAATTCTGACTTTCAAGCAGCTTTTGAACTTCACTTACATCTCGGCCATTAAAGCGATCAAACGCTACTTTTGCTTTCCCAGTACTTCGATAGATAATAACAGCTGTACCTTCTTTTACCACATTTCCCGCTTTAGGTAATGTTTTAACGACATCTCCTTCTTGTACTTCGTCATCAGCTATATCCTTTGGATCTTTCACATTAAACCCTAATGATACAAGCTCAGTCACGGCTGACTCATAGTCTTCATTATGTAAATCAGGTACCGTAATATCCTTAGGCAATAGTAAAGAAGGAATAAAAGTCACAGCAGCGACGCTCGCTGCCGCTAACAATAAAAAAATGAGTGCAAGCGTTAAAATAACTTTACTTTTCTTTCTAGGCTTTTTCTTAGATTCTACTTCATTTTGATGTGTATTAGAAGGTTTACGAACAGCCGTCTTTTCCAATTCATGACCATACGGCTCATCTTTTATAATTGGAATTGCTTTTGTTACTTCATCATCATCTGGTACAATAAACTTTTGTTCATTGTGTCGAGTGGGATGAATAGCAGAGCGTAAATCTTCTTCAAATTCTTCTACCGTATTATAGCGATAAAAAGGGTCTTTTGTTGTTGCTTTCAATACAACGTTTTCTACGCTTTGTGGGATAGAAGGATTCCATTTCCTTGGTGAGGGTGTTTCCGTTTGTAAGTGCTTTAGTGCAATGGAAACAGCAGACTCTCCCGAGAATGGTACTCGCCCAGTTAACAATTCAAATAAAACAACGCCTAATGAATAAATATCGGACTTTTTATTCGCTAGACCTCCTCTTGCTTGTTCTGGAGATAGATAATGAACAGACCCTAATACAGAGTTTGTATGTGTAATAGTTGTTGAGCTTAAAGCCACGGCAATTCCAAAGTCCGTTACTTTTGCCGTATCATCATGGTCAATTAGAATATTTTGTGGTTTAATATCTCGGTGAATAATTCCATATTGATGAGCATGAGCAATTGCGGATGTAATTTGAGTCATAATATGTATCGCTTTCTCTAAAGATAACGGTGACTCTTGTAAAATATATTGCTTTAAGGTCATTCCAGGGACATATTCCATTACAATATAGTAGATGTCCTCTTCTTCTCCAACATCATAAATACTCACAATATTTGGATGAGCAATGCTTGTTGCAGATTGTGCCTCACGGTGGAAACGCTTAATAAAAGCATCGTCATTAGCAAAATCTAGCCGCAGAACTTTAATTGCCACGTCGCGATCTAAAATCATATCACGTGCTAAATAAACGTTGGCCATGCCACCTCCACCAATGACATGTAGAATTTTATAACGGTCGTTTAGCCGTCTCCCGATTAGCAACGTTCTCACCCACTTTCAGATGTAAAGTCCACAATTGCGAGTGTAATATTATCTTCTCCACCTAATTCATTAGCTAATGTAATTAAGTGTGTACCTGTTTCGTTTAGGGACGTTCCAGGTTGTAAAATGTCTTGGAGCTTCTCTTCGCTTATTTTATTGGAAAGTCCATCTGAACACAATAATAATAAATCTGTTGATTCAACTTCAACTGTTTTTACATCAAGATCTACTTTTTCTTCAGTACCTAATGCACGTAATAAAATATTTTTGCGAGGATGATGTTCCGCATCTTCTCGTGAAATTTGACCGTTTTTCACCAGCTCATTGACAAGGGAATGGTCTTCTGTAATTTGCCTAAAACCATCTTCACTGAATAAATAGCCCCGGCTATCTCCAATATTACCAATTGTACAAAATTCGGATGTGCAAATAGCTAATACGATGGTTGTGCCCATTCCTTTACATTCTTCATGTTTACTTGCATGTTGATGAATAGCTTCATTTACATTCATCACTTGTTCACGTATCCAAATAGTAGCATCATTCGGTTCATTTATAACTGGGCTACTCGTCCAGACGTCTTGCAATTTTTGAACTGCCATCGCGCTGGCTACATCTCCAGCGCGATGACCTCCCATACCATCTGCTACAATTGCAAGCACCTGGCCATGAGCATTCAAAAATACCCCTCCGTTATCTTCATTGTGTTGACGTATTCTCCCTCGGTCTGTCATAAAGACAGTTTCCATACAATCACCTCGTCTCTTCTTTACGCTCCTTCGCACGCAATTGACCACAAGCTGCATCAATATCATGACCTTGCTCACGGCGAATTGTTACGTTAACACCATGTTTTTTCAACGTACTTTCAAATTCAAAAATTTGTTCACGCGGTGTACGAACGTAATCACGCTCTGGAACATAGTTCACAGGAATTAAATTCACGTGACATTTAATGTTTTTAATAAGCGCTGCTAACTCTTCAGCATGTTCCACCTGGTCATTTACTCCACCAAACAAACCATATTCAAAACTGATACGACGACCTGTTTTGTCTGTATAGTATTTAATTGCTTCCATTAAATCAGGTAGCTTGTACGCACGGTTAATAGGCATCAATTTCGAACGAATATCGTTGTTTGGTGCATGTAGTGAAATGGCAAAATTAATTTGCATTTGCTCATCAGCAAATTTATAGATTTTAGGAATGATTCCACTTGTTGATACCGTAATATGACGCGCACCAATATTAAGACCGTTATCGTGATTAATAATTTTTAAGAAGCCCATCATTTGATCGTAGTTATCAAACGGTTCACCAATACCCATAATTACGACATGACTTACGCGTTCTCCTTGTTCATCAAGCGCTTTTTGTACTTTCACTACTTGAGCAACAATTTCGCCAGCTTCTAAGTTACGCTTTAATCCACCAAGCGTAGATGCACAGAACGTACAGCCAATGCGACAGCCAACTTGTGTTGTTACACAGATTGAGTTTCCGTACTCATGGCGCATAAGCACTGTTTCAATTGTATAACCATCGTGAAGCTCAAATAAAAATTTCATTGTTCCATCTGCAGAGGTTTGTTGAACAGCTGTTTTTAACGTAGTTAAAACAAACGCTTCATTTAACTTATCACGCAGTCCTTTTGACAAATTTGACATATCGTCAAATTCAGTTACACGCTTTACATATAGCCAGTCAAAAATCTGTTTCCCACGGAATTTTTTCTCTCCCTGAGATACTAACCATGCTTCTAACTCATGTAGTTGTAATGAGTAAATTGACGGTTTTTTATTTTCCACTTTTGTATCTTTCGTTCTTTCACTAACAGTTCCTTCCATTTTTACACCTTCTTTTGTAAACACGCAATATAAAACCCATCGCTTTCCTCGCTTGGAAGCAGTTGAATTTGTCCATGTTTAACGTTTTGTTTAAGCTTTTCTGGCATGCGTTCTGCCAAGGTAGAGTCTACCATAAATTCTGCATGATTATCGAGAAATGCATCCACTACATCTCCATTTTCATCACGATCAATCGTACATGTACTGTATACAAGCGTCCCACCCTTTTTTAAAAGTGGCGCAACAGCTGATAAAATATCAAGCTGGATTTTTGCCAATTGCTGAACGTCACGCTCGGTCTTAACATACTTTAAATCCGGCTTTCTTCGCATAACCCCGAATCCTGAGCACGGAGCATCGACTAAAATGCGATCAAACGTTTCCGCTTCAAAGCGCTCTGCCACCTTACGACTATCTTGCACCGTTGGTGAAACATTCGTAAGCTGCAAGCGCTCTGCTTGCTCAGAAATTAACTTGACTTTATGATCATGAATATCTAAAGAAATGACTTGTCCCGTATTGTTAAGCTTTTCACCGATATGAGTTGATTTCCCACCTGGTGCTGCACAGCTATCTAATATCATTTCTCCTTGTTCGACACCAAGAGCATGAGCGACAAGCATTGAACTTTCGTCCTGTACAGTAAACATCCCTTTTCTAAATGCATCTGTATATGCAGCATTTCCTTTTTGAACTTCTAAAGCTTCCTCAACAAGCTCACCGCTTTCTACAGAAATACCTTCTTCTTTAAGCTGAGCAACTACTTCAGAAACAGTGAACCTCGCTGTGTTTACGCGAAGCGTTTGCTTAGGGGACATTAGATTAGCTAAACAAATTTCACGCGTTTTGTCCAATCCATATTGTTCCACCCACCGTTTTACCAACCATAAAGGATGACTCGTTTCTACCGATAAGCGCTCGATAGGATCTTTAATCTCTTCTACGCTTGGAACTCCGTTTCGTTGCACATTACGTAAAACACCATTCACCATCGAAGCAATTCCTTTATGGCCACGCTTCTTAGCAATTTCTACTGCTTCATGAATAACTGCGCGATCAGGTACACGATCTAAGTGCAGCATCTGATAAAGAGACAAACGAAGCAATACTTTGACCCAAGGCTGAAGCTTTTTGGCTTTCGCTAAAAATGGAGCCAAACTATAGTCTAGCGTATCTCTTCTTTGAATTGTACCATATACAATCTCTGTTAAGAGACCGGCATCTTTCCCTTGAACACCGTACTTTTGAATACTTTTATTTAACAACAAGTTACTGAAAGCCTGATTTTTTTCAATCGAAAGTAAAATATCAAGCGCGATATCACGAACGTTATATTTACTCATTATGAGCTCCTAACACAGCTCCTACTTCAATGCCATTCCCGCGTAAGAACTGCGCGGCTTCCATTCTCTTTTTCCCAGATGGTTGAAGCTCTGTAATTTTAATTCCTGTACGGTTTCCTGTCGCCACGATAAATCCATCTTTTTCAAGGGATACTACCTTCCCCGGATCTCCTTCTGCAGCAACTTTTTCTCCCCACCAAACTTTCATCACTTGACCATCTAGCGTCGTATACGCCACTGGCCAAGGGTGAAGACCGCGGATGTGGTTATAAATTTCCTCACCGCTTCGCGTCCAATCAATTTTTTCTTGTTCGCGCTTTATGTTAAACGCAAATGTGGCTTCATCTTCGTTCTGCTTTATTGGCGTTAGATTGCCTGATACGAGGGCTGGAATAGTTTCAGATAATAATTTAGCTCCCGCTTCGCTTAGTTTATCGTGCAGTGTTCCAACATGGTCTTTTTCTTCAATAGGCACTTCGACTTTCGTCAAAATATCACCGGCATCTAGCTTTTCGACCATATACATAATCGTTACGCCAGTTTTGGGCTTCCCTTGTAAAATAGAATAATGAATCGGTGCTCCTCCTCTAAGCTCAGGCAGCAACGATGCATGGACATTAATACAGCCATATTTCGGCGCTTCTAAAATTTGTGTTGGTAAAATTTGTCCAAACGCTGCCGTTACAATTAAGTCAGGGTTATATGCCAATACTTCACTGTACGCTTCTTCTAAACGAATTTTTTCTGGTTGCAGCACTGGAATGCCATGCTTTTGTGCCTCTACTTTCACTGGTGGTGGAGTCATAACTCTTTTTCTTCCTTTTGGACGATCAGGCTGTGTTACAACGGCCACTACTTCATATCCATCTTTAATTAAAGTCTGCAATACCGGTACGGAAAAATCCGGTGTTCCCATAAACACAACTTTCATTTTAAATTCCTACCCTTCTAGTTCTCCATCTTCATAATAACGCGATACTTTCTCAGTAAAAAGTACCCCGTGTAAATGGTCAATTTCATGCTGAATGGCACGAGCTAAAAAACCCTTTGCTTCCATTACAAATACTTTTCCACGACGATTATGTGCTCGTACTTTCACATAATCAGCGCGAGTTACGTCACCAAAAAGGCCCGGAAAACTTAAGCAGCCTTCAGGACCAGTTTGTTGACCATGCTTTTCAAGAATGACTGGGTTAACCAATTCAATTTTTCCGTGTCGATCTCCTATATCAACCACTGCTACTTGCTGTAATACACCAACCTGTGGAGCAGCAAGTCCTACTCCATCTGCTTCAAGCATTAAATCATACATGCCATTGATTAACTTAGCTAATTTATTATCAAACACTGTGACAGGTTCACACTTTGTCTCTAATACTTCATCGGGATGGTAAACTAGCTTTAATTTAGCCAAATTACTCCCTCCTTCAACTCTTTCTATTTATATCCAAAACTGCAGTCATTTAACGTTTTAGTTGTCGATTTACATCATTGAATAAGGGTGTAAATCAATCGTAATCGTTAATTGTTCCTGCTGCATTTGATCTTGGTACTGGTTCACTACATATTTTAAAGCTGGTATCATATTTGGTTCCAGCTTGTATTTTATCATGCATTGATATCGATATCTATCTTTTATCTTAGCAATTGGAGAGGCAACAGGTCCTAAAATAACGGCTTGCGGAGAGAGCTTTTGTCTTAAATACTGCGATATTTTCCCAGTCACAGACACCACTTTTGCCACGTTTTCATGTGAGACAGTTACCAACGCCAAATAAAAGAACGGTGGATAACGATGAGCTTGTCTAAGCTTCATTTCCTCAAGATAAAAAGTATCATAGTCGTGCTGACTTGCTAACTGAATGCTGTAATGCTCAGGAGCATAGGTTTGAATAACGACTTCACCAGGCAAGTGGTGACGTCCCGCTCTTCCGCTTACTTGTGTAAGGAGCTGAAACGTTTTTTCAGCAGCTCGAAAGTCAGGAAGGTTCAACATCGTATCTGCTGATAACACCCCAACAAGCGTTACGTTTGGAAAGTCTAAACCTTTAGCAATCATTTGCGTACCTAATAAAATCTGCGCTTCTCCATTTCCAAACTTTGTTAGGAGCTTTTCATGCGCCCCTTTTCGGCTTGTTGTGTCAACATCCATTCGAATGACAGACGCTTCAGGCAACACCTTTCCAAGCTCTTCTTCCACCTTTTGCGTCCCTGATCCAAAAAAGCGAATATGGTCGCTTTCGCACTCTGGACAAGCCGTTTGAGTTAGCTCTTCATAGCCACAGTAATGACATTTCATTCGGTTTTGGTAGCGGTGATATGTCAATGAAATTTCACAGTGCGGACACGAAGGAACATATCCACAGTCACGGCACATAACAAAAGATGAGTGCCCTCTCTTATTTAAGAACAATACAATTTGTTCTCGTCTTTCAAGGCGCTCACGTATTTTTTCAAGAAGAAGCGTAGAGAACATTGACCGGTTTCCATCGCGGAGCTCTTCACGCATATCTACAATATCTACTTTTGGAAGAGCTGATTTATTCATTCGTTCGCGTAGTGGCAGAAGTTTATAAACCCCTTTTTGAGCACGTGCAAATGACTCTAGTGTCGGGGTTGCACTTCCTAAAATTACTGGACAGTTGTGAAATTCTGCGCGTTTAATTGCCACATCGCGCGCGTGATACCTGGGATTCTCCTCTTGCTTATAGCTCGTTTCATGCTCTTCATCAATGATGATGATGCCCACATGTTGAAACGGAGCAAAGATAGCCGACCTTGCCCCTACGACTACGGATACCTCTTTGCGCTGAATTTTACGCCACTCATCGTATTTCTCACCGGCCGACAAACCGCTATGCATCACAGCTACCTTCGAACCGAATCGCTCTTTAAATCTTTTGACCATTTGAGGCGTTAGTGATATTTCTGGAACAAGCATAATTGCTTCTTTCCCCTGTTTCAACACTTGATCAATTGACTGTAAATACACTTCCGTTTTACCGCTTCCAGTTACACCATACATGAGAAAAACATCGTGTTCATGGTTCTCAATATCGCGCAGGATTGGCTTGATAGCAGCCGATTGCTCATCTGTTAACGAAAAAGGTTTTGAAGGAATAAAATCACGATTGGCATACGGGTCTCGATAAATCTCCATATCAACCTCGTGAAGCAATCCTTTTGAAACTAATCCTTTAATAGGTGCACTCGTTACGTTAAGCACAGTCATAATGTCTCTTTGTGCTACTACTTCTTCTTGCACAAGCATAAATTCAAGCACTTGCTTTTGCTTTTCAGCTTGTTTAGGCAACTCTTGGAGCAGCTGTTTGACATGTTCAGGCGGCTGAGCTAAACGAAGAGCTTTCACGGTCTTTTTATTCCCTTTACTTTTGACTAAATATACAACTTCTAAGAGTCCTTTTTGAATATCGCGATAAAAGCTATTTACAGACTCTGATTTCTCAATGTCGCTCCACATCACTTCGGAAGTATGTTGAAAGTACGGCTGAACCTTTGAGTGAAGCTGTGAACTTTCTACTCCTGGTTGAAGCAATATCTTTTTGTCATATTTTGCTTTCATCGCAGCAGGGAGCATTACTTGAAAAGCAGATATTTTAAAGCAAAGCGTTTTTTCAGTGAGCCAATGACCTAGCTCTAATAGTTCAGGCGTTAACACAGGTGTTAAATCAAGCAGCTCAGCGATTGGCTTCGTTCGCTTTACATCTGTTTCTAATTTAACGTCTACAACAAACCCCTGCACCTTGCGCGGGCCAAACGGAACGATTACCCGCATTCCTGGGACAAGAATTTCTCTCCACTGTTGAGGAATCGAGTAATCGAATGCTCGGTCTGTCTGCTTCGCTGCTACGTCAACAATTACGCTAGCAAAATTCATTGTCGAACACTCTCTAGCAGCTGCTTCACTTCTTCTAATAAAACTTTAGCGACAGATGATTTAGACATAAGAGGAAGCTGCCTTTGCTCACCGTTTCGCTTATAAAATTTTACGATATTCGTATCTGTTCCAAAACCTGCACCTTCACTTGTTACGTTGTTAGCGACAATCATATCTAGATTTTTGCTTTCGAGCTTCTTTTGAGCATATAAGTCTACCTGTTCTGTTTCTGCTGCAAATCCAACGAGCACCTGATTGTAATCTTTATAATCTCCGAGCGTTTTTAAAATGTCAGTAGTGCGCTCCAACTCTAGTACTGCCTCTCCCGTCTGCTTCTTCATCTTTTGCTGATGAACATGCTTTGGACGATAGTCAGCAACTGCCGCGGATTTAATGACAACATCCATATCCGTATAATGCTTCATCACCGCTTCAAACATCTGCTGTGCACTCTCGATTTGAACTGTTTTGACGTTAACGGGTGGCGTCAGCTGTGTTGGCCCAGATATAAGCGTTACGTTGGCTCCTTGCTTCGCTGCTTCTTCTGCGATAGCATAGCCCATTTTCCCAGTCGAACGATTAGTAAAGAAACGTACAGGATCCACTCGTTCAACCGTTGGCCCTGCTGTAACTAAAACATTCGTACCTTTTAGCGCTTGAGGTGGCTTTTGGTCATAAAAATAAGACTGTAGAAGACTAACAATTGTTTCAGGTTCTTCTAACCTTCCTTTCCCAACATAACCACATGCTAAATAACCCTCTCCAGGCTCCACAAACTGATAGCCAAATGAAGCTAATGTTTGCATGTTCTTTTTTACAGCTGGATGATCGTACATATGAACATTCATTGCTGGAGCAATCCAAACTGGAGCTGTGGCAGCAAGAAGAGTAGTTAAAATCATATCATCAGCAATTCCATTTGCTAATTTCCCTATCATATTAGCAGTAGCAGGTGCGACAAGAATTAAATCTGGCCAATCTGCTAAGTCAATATGTGCAATAACAGCCGGATCTTTTTCATCAAATGTATCTGTGTATACAGGATTTCTTGAAAGTGCTTGAAATGTTAACGGCGTAACAAACTCACGAGCAGAATCTGTCATAATGACTTTCACTTCGGCTCCTGCTTGTACTAACTTACTGGTTAAAGCCGATGCCTTATAAACAGCAATTCCACCACTAACACATAATAAAATTCGTTTTCCTTTCAACATCGTTACCCATACTCCCATCTTTTTATCTACTGAACAACCTTTACAATGTCCATATTATAACATGTTCAAGAATAGAAGTTGATTTTGACAAACCCTCTTTCTAACAGAAAAAAATAACAACCTACTGCGAATAGGTTGTTATTTTAACAATTATCTTTCTTCATTCTCATCTTTTGAAGGTACGTGCGTATACGTAAGTTGTTCTGAGTTGATTTCTTCTAATGCACAACCTACTAATTTATGAGATACAGGTCTTTGGATTGTTGTATCATTATGCATTTGAAGTTGACGTGCGCGCTTTGCAGCTACTGTTACTAGCGTATATTTAGAATCTAAACGTTGCATTAATGAATCAATTGACGGATAAAGCATTTATTCTACCTCCAACATTCTTTTATAGCGTGCAGATACACGGTCGCGGCGGCAATGCTCTGCCGTGACAATTGCTTGAATACGTGCACATGCATTTTCTACCTTGTCATTTTCTACTACATAATCGTATGCATCCATAAGCTCAATTTCTTCTTTTGCTACACGCATACGGTTGTTAATTAAATCTTCTGTTTCTGTACCGCGGTTTACAATACGACTCTTCAACTCTGATAAGCTTGGTGGTGCTAAGAAAATAAACAATCCTTCTGGAAATGCTTCTTTCACTTGAAGAGCACCTTGAACCTCAATTTCTAAAAAGACATCTTTCCCTGAAGCTAACGTTTCTTCGACGTAGTCAATTGGTGTACCGTAGTAGTTCCCTACGTACTCTGCCCACTCTAGAAGCTTTTTATTTTCAATCATGTGCTCAAATTCTTCGCGCTCTTTAAAGAAATAATCCACACCATCAACTTCGCCTTCACGTGGACGACGCGTTGTTGCTGAAATAGAGTACTGAAGTTTAATATCTTCTTGTTCAAATAATGCTTTTCTTACCGTTCCTTTTCCAACACCTGACGGTCCGGAAAGAACGATTAATAAACCTCTTTCAATCATTGGTTTATACGCCCTACCCTTCTACTAATTCTTCTTTATTCACAAGTCTTTGTGCTACAGTTTCCGGTTGAACAGGAGCTAAAATAATATGATTACTGTCCATTACAATCACAGCTCGGGTTTTTCTTCCCTGCGTGGCATCAATTAAACTTCCGCGATCCTTCGCTTCTTGCACAATTCGTTTAATTGGTGCTGATTCCGGCTGAACGACAGAAATGATGCGATTAGAAGAAATAAAATTTCCAAATCCAACATTAATTAATTTACCGCTCATACAAAGCCCCCTACTGTATCCATATTGTGTCCGTCTATTCTGAAGGCTACTAGTAACTATTCAATATTTTGAACTTGTTCTTTCAAACGCTCTAGCTGCGTTTTCATATCGATGACACATTGAGCAATCTTACCATTATTCGCTTTCGCTCCAATTGTGTTCATTTCTCGATTTAACTCTTGCACAAGAAAATCAAGCTTTCTCCCGATAACATCGGTTGTATCAATTGTTTGAAAGAACTGAGTAAGATGACTGTGAATACGGGTTAATTCTTCATTAACGTCTGCTTTTTCAGCGAAAATAGCCACTTCTGCTAGCACTCGCTGTTCATCGATTGTACCTTCAAGATAGTCGGTTAATCTTTTTCTCAAGCGATCCTCATATTGCTCACTAACAGTCGGTGCAAGCGATTCTACTTCGTTGCGAAGCTGCTGGATGTTGGTGAGGTGCTGAACTAAATCTTGATATAATTCTTGCCCCTCTTTTTCACGCATCGTTAGCAGCTGACCTACTGCTTGTTCAACCGCTGTAAAAACCAGCTGGTGAATTGATGTTTGGTCTACTTCTTCTTCAGAAGTCGTCATTACGTCAGGCATATGCAGAATATCTTGAATTTCAACAGACTTGGAAAGCTGGTGACGCTCGCTAATTTCTTGGAAAGCTTTCATATACTCACCTAGCAACTCCCAATCCGTTTGTAACGTCTTTTTAGCTAATCCTTCACCTGAAATCGTAACAAATACTTCTACTCTACCACGTTTTATGTATGTTTGAATGATTTTTTTTATTTTATCTTCAATTTCCATTAATTGCCTTGGCATTCGCACAGTAATTTCACAAAAGCGATGATTTACCGATTTCATTTCTACCGTTACCGCTTGAACCTCATTATCTGCTCGTCCTCGGCCAAAACCTGTCATACTTCTTATCATTATCATCACATCCACTATGTACATCTTACAAAAAAAAAGAAATAAAAGAAAGTGTTACTCAAAAAAAGAGTAAAAGCAATGTACCTCACTCATTAAAAGCTGGTGAAAGCAAACCGTATGCTTCCACCAGTGCTTATTACTATATCATTAATTACGATTTTTTTCTTGTTAAAAGTGATCCCGCTAATAAAAATGTTGGAACACTTGCTAAACCTAAAATAATTAACCATTCCCTTGGCGCAATAGCCATCGTATGGAAGATTGGTTGTAAAGGTGGATAATAAATAACAACTAGCATTAGCAAAATTGATGAAATAACCGCACCAACTAAGTAAAGATTTTCAAAAGGATTCCGGTCGAAAATGGACTTCTCACTTCGACAGTCAAACACATGAATTAGCTGGGCCATGACAAGCGTAGCAAATGCTATCGTTTGAGCGTATTGTAAGTTATCAGGGTTGTTATCATAGACAATAATAAACGCAGCAAGGGTCGCTATTCCAATTAAAAACCCTCTACTTACTACCTTCCAACCAAGTCCGCGTGCAAACACCCCTTCTTTTGGATGCCTTGGTCTACGCTTCATTACATCGTCTTCAGGTTGATCTAACCCCAATGCCATCGCCGGAAGGCCATCCGTCACTAAGTTGACCCATAATATTTGAATGGGTACTAATGGAAGCGGCAGAGCTAGAATCATGGCAAACAACATTACAAGTATTTCTCCTACATTAGAAGCAAGTAGGTATCGGATGAATTTTCGAATATTTTCATAAATGTTTCGCCCTTCTTTAATCGCTGATTTAATCGTTGCAAAGTTATCATCTAGTAGCACCAGCGCTGAGGCTTCTTTAGCAACGTCCGTTCCTGTAATTCCCATTGCTATGCCAATGTCGGCTGCTTTAATTGCAGGTGCGTCGTTTACACCGTCACCTGTCATAGCCACAACGTGGTCTTTTGCTTGTAACGCTTTAACAATCTTTAATTTATGCTCAGGCGATACGCGTGCATAAACATATACATCATCTACTACGTCTTCAAGCTCCGACTGTGACATTGTATTTAACGTATGGCCTTCTAGTACTCGTCCTCCCTTTGGTAAAATCCCAAGCTGCTTGGCAATCGCTTCAGCGGTTATCACATGATCTCCTGTAATCATAACCGTTTTAATGCCAGCATCTCGGCATTCTTTTACAGCCTGCTTTACTTCAGGTCGTGGAGGGTCAATCATCCCTTGAAGTCCTAAAAACACAAGCTCTTTTTCAGCTGCTTGTTCAGTAGTAATGGTTTCGTACGATTCAAGCGGGCGATAAGCAACCGCAATCGTTCGAAGTGCCTGGCTCGCTAGAGAATGGATGGCGTTTTGCACTTCTTCACGACCGCTAGGAGACAGCTGTTGATGACGATTTTCCCATACAATTGACTTGCTATTTGTTAGTAGAATATCTGGTGCACCCTTTGTCACCACATAGCGCTTGTTATCCTTGCCTTCTATCACCACACTCATCATCTTCCTAGTAGAATCAAAGGGAAACTCTTCAATAACTTTAAAGTCTCCTTTTACATTTTGACGGGTAAAGTTCGCTTTCATTGCGGCTACAACTAAAGCGGCTTCTGTAGGATCACCATCGACTACATAATCTTTGTCTTTTTTCGTAACCGTTGTTTGATTACATAATAGGCCGAACAGCAACAGCTGCTGCAGCGGTTTTTCTCGACTAACATTAACTTCTTTCCCCTCAGCAGAAAACGTACCGCTTGGGTCATAGCCTGTTCCAGATAAATTCCACGTTTTCCCACCTGACCACAAGTGAGTAACGGTCATCTTGTTTTGAGTAAGCGTTCCCGTTTTATCTGAGCAAATAACAGATGCACAGCCCAGTGTTTCAACAGCTGGAAGCTTCCGAACAATGGATTTTTGTTTAATCATTCGCTGAACGCCCAATGATAAAGCAACGGTTACAATTGCTGGCAATCCTTCTGGAATTGCAGCAACGGCTAGTGATACGCCTGCTAAGAACATCGTATATAAATCATGCCCTTGCAAGACACCAATTCCCACTACAAGAACAGTTAATAAAAGCGCAACAATAATGAGAATTTTCCCAAGCTGCTCAAGTTTTCGTTGCAGTGGGGTAATGACTGCTTCTGCATTTTGTAATAAGTCGGCGATTTGTCCCATGGCAGTCTTCATACCTGTCCCTACTACAACTCCAACACCGCTTCCACGCGTCACAAGCGTCCCCATAAATGCCATGTTCTCTTGATCTCCAAGTGGAATTTCATTTCCTTCTAATACGCGCGTATACTTTGGAACAGGGACAGATTCACCTGTCAGCGCTGATTCTTCAATTTCTAAACTTTTAGCATCAATAAGACGAATATCAGCACCAATCCGATCACCACTTCCAAACTTGACAATGTCTCCCACTACCAGTTCTCTAGAAAGAGTCTTTGACCACTTACCGTCTCGTAAAGCAAGTACCTGCGGCGCCGATAATTCCTTCAGTGCATTAAGGGACTTTTCAGCACGACGTTCTTGAAAGAATCCAAGAAACCCATTAATCACGACAATCGCAATAATGGCAATAGCATCAATATACTCTCCTAATAAGCCCGATATTAGCGTAGCTGCTAATAAAACCAAAACCATAAAATCTTTAAACTGTTCCAAGAATACGAGCAGCGCAGACTGCTTTTCACCTTCAGCAAGCTCATTGAAACCTTCTTGCTTTTGCCTCAATGCGACTTCTTTTGCAGTTAATCCATTTTCTTTATCTGTTTTTGTCACTTCTAATGTTGCTCGCTCACTCAGCTCATACCATTTCATCGCATTCCTTCACACCCTTTTGTTTGTAAATGAGTCACATAGATTGTTACAATGTTATATCGTATGCTTATTCAGACTCGTCCTAAAAAATGCTATACTTTTACGAAGGACTATTTTTGAAACATTAAAGGATGTGAACAACATGTCATTTGACGGAATCTTTACATACGGAATCTTACAAGAATTAGATAACGCATTAACATCCGGTCGAATCGCAAAAGTCTATCAACCATTTCCAAATGAACTAATTTTACAAGTTCGAGCGAAGGGGGAAAATCGGAAGCTATTTATTTCAACTCACCCCAATTACGCACGCGTTCACTTTACAAATGAAACATATGAAAACCCGGCTGAACCGCCAATGTTTTGCATGCTTCTTCGTAAACATCTAGAAGGAAATATTATTGAACGAATCTACCAGCTAGGGCTCGATCGTATTCTCGTTATTGAAACAAAAGGTCGCAACGAAATTGGAGATGTAACATCTAAGCAGCTTATTATTGAAATTATGGGTCGCCACAGCAACATCATGCTTGTGGATAAAGAAACAAATATCATTATCGATAGCATCAAGCACATTCCAATGGCGTTAAATCGTCACCGTACGCTACTGCCTGGTGCAACTTATGTACTGCCACCAAATCAAGAAAAGCTAGATCCTTTTGAAGCGGATGAAGAAATGGTTTTAAGAAGTTTAGACTTCAACAGTGGAAAGATTGGCAATCAGCTCGTTCAAGCTTTCGCTGGGTTCTCACCGTTGCTTGCCAATGAAATTGTCTATCGCGCTGGTCTGGCCAATCAAACTACGTTACCCAAAGCGTTTATTAATACAATGAGTGCCATTCAAAACGGCAACATGCAGCCAACCTTCACTTCGGTGCAAGGAAAAGATTACTTTCACCTTCTGGCTCTTAGCCACTTACAAGGTGAAGAAAAGACGTTCCCAACCATTAGTGAACTTTTAGACCGCTTCTATTATGGAAAAGCAGAGCGCGATCGCGTTAAGCAACAAGCACATGATTTACTTCAGTTCATGACAACTGAAAAAAAGAAAAATGAAAAGAAAATTAATAAGTTGCAAAGAACGCTACAGCAGGCTGAAAAAGCCGGTGAATACCAACTTGCAGGAGAGCTTTTAACGTCGCATTTACACCTCGTTAAAAAAGGAGATACAACCGTTGATGTCATAAACTACTATGATGAAAAGGGTGGGACGCTAACAATTGAGCTTGATCCTCAAAAAACGCCTGCTCAAAATGCGCAGAGCTACTTTACTAAATATCAAAAAGCAAAGAATTCAGTAGCAATTGTTCATGAACAAATTGAAAAAGCCCAACAAGAAATTGTCTACTTTGAATCTTTACTGCAGCAAATGGAGACAGCTTCTCACAAAGATATTGCTGAAATTCGCGAGGAGCTTGTAGAAGAAGGCTATCTACGCAATCGCCAGCAAAAGAAAAATAAAAAGCAAAAGAATTCAACTCCAACGCTTGAGCAATATAAAGCAAGTGACGGTACCGTTATCTTGGTCGGCAAAAACAACAAACAAAACGAATACTTAACGAATAAGCTGGCAGCCAGAGACCATCTTTGGTTTCATACAAAAGATACACCTGGGTCCCACGTCGTTATTCGTGACGCTGAGCCAACAGAAGAAACCATTCTTGAAGCTGCTCACCTTGCAGCTTACTTCAGCAAGGCGAAAAATTCCAGCTCCGTACCGGTTGACTTTACAAAGATTCGCCATGTAAAGAAACCGAATGGTGCTAAACCTGGTTTTGTTACTTACGACAATCAGCAAACGGTTTACGTAACGCCAAATGAAGAGCTTGTATTAAAATTAAGAGATTAATTTCAGCATAAAAAAGCGTGTCCGTCATATCATGGACACGCTTTTTCATTTAGGTTAAACCGTTTCTTCAGCTGTCATCCAAGCTGGATCTGAAGGGTTTTCTCTCCATTTAAAGAGCTTTTTCATTGCAGCTTCCTGGATGTATCCTGCTTCACTTGCCGCTTCTACAAGCGTTGAATAATCCGTTAATGAGTAAACCTGCAAACCTTCTTCTTTAAATAACTGACGCGCTTTTTCCAGTTCGTATGTAAAGATAGATACGACACCCAGTACGTTGCAGCCTTGTTCTTTTAACGCATTCACTGCTGTCAGAACACTGCCCCCAGTTGAGATTAAGTCTTCAATTACAACGACCTTTTGACCTTCTTTTACTTTTCCTTCAATTTGGTTACCACGACCATGTCCCTTCGCTTTACTGCGAACATAGCACATCGGTAACTCAAGCGCTTCGCTCACCCACGCTGCATGTGGAATTCCAGCCGTTGCCGTTCCTGCAATTACTTCTGCATTTGCAAAATATGTTTTAATCAAACTTTGCAAACCTTTAGCAATCTCTTTTCGAACACCTGGATAAGATAGCGTTAGGCGATTATCACAATAGATGGGAGATTTAATTCCAGAAGCCCATGTAAATGGGTGATCTGGTTGAAGGCTAACTGCCTGGATATCAATTAGTTGTTTGGCGATTTCTTTTCGTAAGTTTGTCATTGTGATACATGCTCCCCTTTCCATTGCTTTAACATTTGGTAATAAGCTTCTACTGGATTGCTTGCGTTTGTCACAGAGCGTCCTACTACAATAGCACTTGCCCCGTATTCTCTCGCAAGCTCAGGTGTTGCTACTCGTACTTGATCATCATTTGAATCAAGCGCCATTCGAATTCCAGGCGTTACGGTTAAAAACGATTTACCTACAGCCTTACGTATGCTTGGCACTTCATGAGTTGAGCATACCACACCATCTAATTTGCTTTGATGAGCAAGAGAAGCATAATGTGTTACAACTTCTTGCATTGAATGTGTAATAAGCTGCTGCTCTTTCAACATTGTATCAGATGTGCTTGTGAGCTGAGTCACTGCGATGCATAGCGGGCGCTGTTTACCAGCAGAAGTACCTGCTTCCAGCCCTTCAAGAGCCGATTGCATCATGTGTGTACCTCCGGCCGCATGAACGTTCACTAAATCAACGTCTAGAGAAGCCAATGATTTCATTCCATTTTTCACTGTATTCGGAATATCATGAAGCTTCAAGTCTAGAAAAATTTCATGTCCCTGCTCTTTTAAATAAGAAACGATTGCTAACCCTTCTTTATAGAAAAGCTCCATTCCTACTTTCACATAAAGAGACTCTCCTTGAAACGGAGCTAAAAAATTTTCCACATCATGAAGTGATGAAAAATCAAGAGCAATGATAAACGGCTTTTTCATGTTTTTTCCAGCTCCTTCCTACACATTCAGATACATGCTCATACCCTAAAGAATTAATTAATTTTGGCAGCTCATCGATGATAGTTGGACAGACGTAAGGATCTACAAAGTTTGCTGTTCCTACTGCAACTGCGCTCGCACCTGCGTATAAAAATTCCAGCGCATCTTCAGCCGTCGTCACTCCACCCATTCCAATGATTGGAATATTTACTTTTTGGCTCACTTCATGCACCATACGAATAGCTACTGGCTTAATTGCCGGACCTGATAATCCGCCAGTTCCGTTTGCTAACACCGGCTGTGCCGTTTTTAAATCAAGACGCATTCCCAAAAGCGTATTAATCATCGTTAATCCATCTGCTCCCGCTGCTTCTACTGCTGTAGCCATCTCTACAATATTTGACACGTTCGGAGATAACTTAACGTATACAGGCACTTCCGATACCTCTTTTACCGCTTTTGTTAAGCGAGCAGCAATCACTGGATCAACGCCAAAAGCGATGCCACCTTCTTTTACGTTTGGACATGAAATATTTAACTCTAATGCTTTTACATTTGAAGCAGTTGAAATCTTCTTTGCCACTTCTACGTACTCTTCAACAGATGCACCTGCAACGTTTGCAATAATGGGTACATCGTATTTTTGAAGCCATACTAACTCTTCTGACATAACTTTTTCTAACCCTGGGTTTTGTAATCCAATTGCATTTAGCATCCCTGCTTGGGTTTCTGCCACGCGCGGTGTTGGATTTCCAAACCTTGTTTCCGCAGTTGTAGCTTTAATCATGATAGCTCCAAGCGTATCCAATGAATAAAACTGTGCATACTCTCTTCCAAACCCAAAGCATCCCGAAGCTGGCATGATGGGATTTTTTAAATTTAATCCTGGTAATTTCGTTTGAAGCATGTTCATAAAAGCACCTCCCCTGCTTGGAAAACGGGTCCATCACTACAAATTTTCTTATATGCATTAGACTCTTCAGCTTGACGGCATACACATGCAAAACAAGCTCCAATTCCACAGCCCATTCTTTCCTCTAATGAAATATAAAGGGGTTTATCGCTATAGTTTGCTTCTAAAGCACGTAGCATGGGCGTTGGGCCACAAGAAAACATCGTGTCGTACGGCAGTTGAAGTCGATCAATTACGTCCGTTACAAACCCTTTTGTACCCAAAGTTCCGTCCACCGTTGCAATATGCGTGTCTCCTAGTTCGTTAAATTCTTCTTCATAAAACACATCCGCAGCTGACTGAAATCCAAGTACATGAACAACCTTGATTCCTTTTGCCATTAAGCGTTTGGACAGCTCGTATAGAGGAGGAACTCCAATCCCTCCACCTACCAATACAGCTGTTTTCCCACTTTCTAGCACATCTGTCGGAAACCCGTGACCTAAAGGTCCTAACACATCTACTGCTTCGCCTGACTGCTTGTTAGCAAGTAGCTTTGTTCCTGCACCTTCCGCACGATAAATCATCTTAAACTCATTTGCATGTTGGTTAATTTCAGCGATGCTAATCGGCCTTCTTAGAAGGGGTAAATACTGATTCTCAACGCGAATGTGAACGAACTGACCAGGCTCATTCATGAAACGAACAAGCTCGCCTTTCAGTGTTAATTCGTAAACGTTATGAGTTAAAGGACGCTGCTTGACGACTTGCATCATTTCATGTTTTTTCATACAGTTGTCACCTCACGAGCTGGGCGCGCTTCTTTCATCGGTACGGTGTGGAAGCTAATTGTTTCAAGTACGCGTAGAATTGCTTCTGCTGTATCTAGTGACGTTAAGCAAGGTACGCCATTTTCAACTGCTTCACGACGAATTTTAAATCCATCACGAGCCGGTTGCTTACCTTTTGTTAATGTGTTAACCACAAGCTGCGCTTCACCTGTGCGAATGACATCAAGTAGGTTATGATCTTGGTCGTGAATTTTGTTTACCACTTTCACGCGAATGTTTTCTTTTTCGAATACTTCTGCTGTTCCTTCTGTTGCAATAACTTGATAACCGATATTGGCAAAGCGTTTTGCAAGCTCTGTTGCTTCTTCTTTGTCTTTATCTGCTACCGTCATCAGTACTGAGCCGTATGGTTTGATTGACATTCCCGACGCAATTAAGCCTTTGTAAAGAGCTTTTTCATACGTGGAATCTTGTCCCATTACTTCACCCGTTGACTTCATTTCTGGTCCAAGCGTAATATCAACACGGCGTAGCTTCGCAAATGAGAACACCGGTACTTTTACATACACGCCTTCTTCTTCTGGATGTAGACCAGACTCGTAGCCGAGATCTTTTAGGCTTGTTCCTAAAATCACTTTTGTCGCAACATTAGCCATTGGAATGCGCGTAATTTTACTTAAGAACGGTACCGTACGACTTGAGCGTGGGTTTACTTCTAGTACATAAACCTCCCCTTTTGATAGAACAAACTGAATGTTCAGCAGTCCGATAATATTTAAGCCTTTCGCAATTCTTGTTGTATAGTCGATAATCGTGTTTTTTACTTCCTCTGATAATGTTTGAGGAGGGTAGACTGCAATTGAATCACCTGAGTGGACACCTGCGCGCTCTACGTGCTCCATAATTCCTGGAATAACCACTGTTTCACCATCAGAGATTGCATCTACTTCAATCTCTTTACCCGTTAAGTAACGGTCGATTAAAACAGGGTGGTCTGCGTGTACTTTTACTGCATTTTTCATGTAATGCAGCAGCTCTTCTTCTTTGTATACAATTTCCATTGCACGTCCACCTAGTACATAAGAAGGACGAACAAGAACTGGATAGCCGATTTCACTTGCAACAACGACTGCTTCTTCAACTGAAGTTACAGTTTTACCTAAGGGTTGCGGTACATCTAATCGAGCAAGCGTTGCTTCAAACTTTTTACGATTTTCGGCTGCATCTAAGCTTTCTAGAGATGTTCCTAAGATTTTTACACCTCTTGCTGCAAGCTCTTCTGCTAGATTGATAGCTGTTTGTCCACCGAACTGAACAACCACACCTTCTGGCTTTTCTAAGTCGATAATATGCATTACATCTTCTACCGTAAGCGGCTCAAAGTATAATTTATCTGAGATACTGAAGTCAGTCGAAACGGTTTCTGGATTGTTGTTAACAATGATTGCTTCGTAACCAGCCTCTTTAATTGCCCATACGGAATGCACCGTCGCATAGTCGAATTCAATTCCTTGACCGATACGAATCGGACCAGATCCTAACACCATCACACTCTTGCGCTCCGTTACGGTTGACTCGTTTTCCTCTTCAAATGTCCCATAGAAGTAAGGTGTGCTTGATTCAAACTCTGCTGCGCATGTATCAACTGTTTTATAAACTGGTGTTACGCCATTTTGCTTGCGGAAATCATATACTTCACGCTCTGATTGATTCCACAGCTTCGCAATGGTATCATCTGCAAATCCCATTTCTTTTGCTTTCTGTAACACTTCAATATTATGAATCTCTTCTTTTAACACAGCTTCAAATGCAATTATTCGTTCAAGCTTCACTAAGAAGAATAAGTCAATCTTACTCCAATCGTGGATCTGCTCGATCGTTACGCCGCGGCGAATTGCTTCAGCGATGTAGAATAAACGCTCATCGCCTGCTTTACGAATTCGCTTTTCAATGATTTCATCGCTAAACTCATGCGCGTCTTTAAGCTCTAAGTGATGAACATTTGCTTCTAGCGAACGAACAGCCTTTAGAAGTGACTCTTCAAACGTACGACCAATTGCCATTACTTCGCCTGTTGCTTTCATTTGTGTTCCAAGCTTACGGTTAGCTGATTCAAATTTATCAAACGGCCAGCGTGGAATTTTTGATACGATGTAATCAAGCGCTGGTTCAAAGCATGCATACGTTTTTCCTGTAACAGGATTCATCATTTCATCTAGAGTTAATCCAACAGCAATTTTAGCTGCTAGCTTTGCAATTGGATATCCTGTCGCTTTCGATGCAAGTGCTGAAGAACGGCTTACGCGCGGATTTACTTCAATGACATAGTATTGAAAGCTTTCTGGGTCAAGCGCTAGCTGAACGTTACATCCACCTTCAATCTTTAATGCTCGAATAATCGTTAGTGAAGCATTTCGTAATAGCTGATATTCACGATCGCTTAACGTTTGACTTGGTGCTACAACGATAGAATCACCCGTGTGAATCCCTACTGGGTCAAAGTTTTCCATGTTACATACAACAATTGCATTATCGTTTGCATCACGCATTACTTCATATTCAATTTCCTTAAATCCAGCAATACTTTTTTCTAATAGACATTGCGTTACCGGACTGTTTTTCAAACCGCTTGTGACAATTTCAATGAGTTCTTGTTCATTATGACAAATACCGCCGCCTGTTCCGCCTAACGTGTATGCTGGACGAACAATAACTGGATAATCTACTTGTTCAACGAATGAATATGCTTCGTCAAGCGTATGGATAATTTCACTTGCTGGAACCGGCTGGTTTAGGTCGTTCATTAGAGAGCGGAACTGCTCACGATCTTCTGCTTGTTCAATAGCTGATAACTTTGTACCAAGAATTTCAACGTTAAATTCTTCTAAAATACCTGTGTTGTGAAGCTCAACAGCTAAGTTTAGTCCCGTTTGTCCTCCAAGTGTTGGGAGTAACGCATCTGGGCGCTCTTTACGAATAATTGAACTTACAAACTCAACCGTTAGAGGTTCGATATATACTTTATCTGCCATCTCGGAATCCGTCATAATCGTTGCAGGGTTGGAGTTTACAAGAATAACTTTGTACCCTTCTTCTTTTAATGCAATACATGCTTGTGCACCAGCATAATCAAATTCTGCTGCTTGACCAATGACGATTGGACCTGATCCGATTACTAAAATAGTTTGAATATCTTGACGTTTTGGCATTAGCAATTACCTACTTTCTGATTGTTTTTCATAAGTTCCATAAATTCATTAAATAATCCGTTTGCGTCCTCTGGTCCAGGTGATGCTTCTGGATGATATTGTACGGTGAACGCTGGATACTTCGTATGTTTAACTCCTTCAACTGTTCCATCATTTAACGCGATATGCGTAACTTCTAAATCCGTGTTTTCTAGTGATGCTTCACGCACCGTATAGCCATGGTTTTGAGAAGTAAGAGCAACTTTGTTTGTTCGTAAATCTTTTACAGGATGATTAGAACCTCTATGACCAAACTTCATTTTCTCTGTATCTGCCCCGCAGGCTAATGAAAATAATTGATGTCCTAAACAAATTCCGAACAAAGGTACTTTTCCTAAAATTCCGTTAATCATATCGATAGCTTCCGGCACATCTTTTGGATCTCCAGGTCCATTGCTCAGCATAATCCCATCTGGGTTCAAGCGAAGAACCTCTTCTGCAGTCACGTTGTAAGGAACTACGATGACGTCACACTGGCGAGCCGTTAATTCTCTAAGAATCCCGTGCTTCATTCCATAGTCAACTAGTACTACTTTTTGACCGCGTCCTGGGCTTGGATATGCATTTGTTGTTGATACTTTTTTAACTGAATCTGTTGGCAAGCTGTAGTTTTTAAGACCTGTAACTACCTCTTCTACGTTCACGTCCATCCCGCATACTCGACCGCGAAGCGCACCGTGCTGGCGAATTTTACGCGTTAGTTTACGCGTATCAATTCCAGCTAAACCAGGAATGTCTTTTTGTTTCAAAAACTCATCAACTGAAAGTTCACTTCTGAAATTTGATGGGACTTCGCAAACTTCTTTCACAATTAAACCATGCACAGCTGGTTCAATCGATTCAAAATCATCGCGATTAATTCCGTAGTTTCCAATCATAGGATATGTTAAAGTGACGATTTGTGCGCAGTAAGAGGGATCTGATAAAATTTCTTGATATCCCGTCATGCCTGTATTAAAGACAACTTCTCCCGTCATCTCTCTTTCGCTGCCAAATCCTTCTCCAATAAATACTGTTCCATCTTCTAAAATTAGTTGACGTTGCATACTTTAACATCCTCCCATACTTGTTTACCTTCTACTAATGTCATGATTGGCCAGCCCTTGCAAGACCAGTTTGCAAATGGTGTATTTTTACCTTTTGATACAAATTCTGCTGGATTAATCTTTCTTTCTGTTTCTAAATCAATGAGCGTCAAATCTGCTGGTTTTCCAACTTCAAGCGTTCCGTATGGAAGCTTAAACGTTTCTGCCGGCTTATTCGTTAAGTACGAAATGAGCTGCTCTAATGTAATGACTCCTTTTAAAACTAAGTTTGTATAAAGAAGTGGAAACGCGGTTTCAAGCCCAACAATTCCAAACGGAGCAAGCTCCATCCCTTCCGCTTTTTCTTCAGCCGTATGCGGCGCATGGTCTGTTGCAATGAAATCAAGCGTTCCGTCTAATAACGCTTCAATTAGCGCTTGTTGATCTTCTTTTCCGCGAAGTGGCGGGTTCATTTTGAAGTTAGCATCAAGCGATGGAATATCTTCTTCGCTTAATAAAAGGTGATGCGGCGTTACTTCGGCAGTTACGCGAATGCCTGCTTTTTTCGCATCGCGAATTGTACGAATGGACTCTTTTGTACTTACATGACATACATGGTAGTGACAGCCTGCTTCTTCCGCTAGTAGAACATCTCTTGCAATCTGCACGGCTTCACAAATAGATGGAATGCCGTTAAGCCCATGCTCTTTTGCAAACTTTCCGTCATGTACACACCCTTTGTTAATAAGTTCATTATCTTCACAATGTGCAACAATTGCTTTGTCTAGTTCAGCAGCTGTTTTCATTGCTTCTAGCATCTTTCCTGTCGACTGGACACCCACACCATCATCTGTAAAAGCAAATGCTCCGGCTTCTTTTAACCCTTCAAAGTTTGTAAGATCTTTTCCAAGCTGACGAATTGTAATGGATGCATAAGGTAGCACACGTACATGGGCTGTTTCTTCAATTTGTTTATTCAGCCATTCCATTTGTTCAACAGTATCTGGTACCGGGCGGGTATTTGGCATAGCTGCAATTGCGGTAAATCCACCTTTGGCAGCTGCTAACGTTCCCGTTTCAATTGTTTCTTTCTTTTCTCCACCAGGCTCTCTTAAATGAACATGCACATCAATAAAACCTGGTGCTACTAAATGACCGTTTGCATCAATAACCTCTTCATCCGTTGCGGGAATTTCGCTTGCAATTTCAGTGATTATGCCATTTTCAATCTTTAATTCAATTCTTTCACGCTTTCCCTCAGTTAACCATGTAGCATTTTTGATAATTGTTTTCATCATTCATTCCCCTTTCAACTGATTGTAATGATCGTGCTAAAACAGCCATTCGGATGTAAACGCCGTTTTCCATTTGTTTAAAAATTCTTGAGCGTTGACACTCAACTAGTTCATCCGCAATTTCTACCCCGCGGTTGACTGGAGCCGGGTGTAAGATAATGCTGCCATTTTTCATACTTTTCTCTCGCTCAACCGTAAGGCCGTAGCGACTGTGATATTCTTCCTCTAAAGTAGAGTGGTTCTTTGAATGCCTTTCAAACTGAATTCGAAGTAACATCACCACATCAACAGTTTGTATAGCCTCATCCACGCCTATATATGTACCATATGGATTTGACTCATCTCGCCACTCTTCTGGTCCAGCGAAATAAACCGTTGCGCCTAGCTTTGTTAACATTTCAGCGTTTGAACGGGCAACGCGACTATGCCTCAAATCCCCCATAATGGCAATTTTTAAGCCTTTGAAAGACCCAAACTCTTGCTGAATCGTGAGTAAATCCAGCAGGCACTGCGTTGGATGCTGACCACAGCCATCCCCTGCATTAAGAATTGGAATCGATACTTGTTCTTGAAGCTTTTCATAATAGCGATCTTCTGGATGGCGAATGACCACCGATTGAACTCCAATGGCTGCTAGCGTCTCAATGGTGTCGTAAAGAGTTTCTCCTTTTTGGACACTTGACGTTGTCACTTCAAAAGGGATGGTTGTTAAACCTAACTTTTGCTCAGCCATTTCAAAACTGCAGCGCGTTCTCGTGCTCGCTTCAAAAAATAGGTTTGCCACAAACATCTTTTCCTTCGGGTACCACCCTCGTTGATTTACTCGATAGTTTTCAGCATCACTTAAGATTTGTAGAATTTCATTTACTTCTAGCGTTGAGACTGTCACTAAATGTTTCATATCGATTCCCTCCATTTTGTTTCATCTCATTCACTTTTTATAAAATTGAACTTCCATCAGTGAAGACTTTCTTCATCTCTACTGATTGTTAGTTAAACTTGTTAAACGTTATTTAGCAGTGTAAGTGGAATAAAAAACACCCTTTCTTGATATAGAAAGGGTGTGAGAAAACAAGCATCGTCTTTGACGCGCTGTACTACACCCTTGGAAACCTCTCTGGATTTCTTTTAAAAGGCGTTTATGAAATTTTTTGATTTTCTTGTACTTCTTCTACTTCTGAAGTCACAGCTTCCTGCTCTTTCGATTTTGGTAGTACAAGGTTTAAGATGATTCCTACAATAGTTGCAAGTGCCATTCCATCGATCTGTACTTGTTCAGAAAGCTCCAGGTGTGCTCCTCCAACTCCCAATACGAGAATGATGGATGCGATGACTAAGTTGCGTTTATCTCCAAGGTCAACCTGTCCGTCAACCATCATGCGCAGTCCTGATGCGGCAATAATTCCAAACAAGAGGATTGATACACCGCCCATGACTGGTGAAGGTACGCTCGAAATCAGCGCTGTCACTTTTCCACTAAATCCAAACAAGATGGCGATGACCGCTGCTCCTCCTAGCACAAAAACGCTAAACACTCTTGTAATTGCAAGTACGCCGATGTTTTCACCGTATGTTGTATTCGGAGGACCTCCCATTAAACCTGCAAGCATCGTTGCAACTCCATCACCTAACACCGTACGATGCAAACCTGGCTTTTCGATGTAGTTACGATCGACAATCTTATTTAGCACAAGCAGATGTCCAATGTGTTCTGAAAGCGTCACTACCGCTACAGGAACCATTACTAGAATGATGCCTAGCGAAATCGATGGCGTGTAGGACACGAATGGGATATAAAAATCTGGGACTGCAATGAATGGTGCTTCTTTTACTTCTTTTAAGCTTACTAAGCCTTGTGTATAGGCAAACAGATAGCCACCAACAATTCCAATGAAGATTGGAATCAAGCTAATTATGTTTTTAAAGTATACTGAGCAAATAACCGTAATAGCGAGCGTAACAAGCGCGACAAGCAGGTACTGACTGCTATAATTCCCATCAGCATCATTCATCGCCATGCTTACAGCCGTGTTAGCTAAGCCCAAGCCAATCACAATAATAACGGGCCCTACTACAATCGGTGGCAATAGCTTCATAACCCAGTTAATTCCTGTTCCTTTAATAACAAGGGCTACAATTCCGTATACTAGCCCTGCTAGGAAACAACCGACCATGGCCTGTTCAGGTCCAAGCGTTGCTTTCGCTGAAATAATTGGTGCGATAAACGCGAAGGATGACCCAAGGTAAGCGGGTACTTGCCCTCTTGTAATCAGTAGAAATGCCAGTGTCCCCACTCCACTTGATACAAGTGCTACTGCCGGGCTTAATCCTACTAAAAACGGAACTAAAATCGTCGCTCCAAACATCGCGAACAGGTGCTGAATACTAAGGGCTAACCATTTTACCGGACTTGGTCGATCGTGTATATCAAGTACAATCTGTTGTTTCATTCTTCTCTTCTCCTTTTACGCCCATAAAAAAACCTCTTTACACAAGTGCGCAAAGAGGTTTCCACAGCATGAAGCAACATGACGAATCATTCGCTTCACGCAGTGTTTCCCCCTTTTGCAGCCTCACGGGACTACCGTTTAAAAGGGCGTGTATATTATTTTTCGTAAATAGCTACTTGGTCCAGTTCATCAATTTCTGCTAACTGAACGGCAATTTTTTCTGACTTCGCTGTTGGTACGTTTTTCCCCACGTAGTCTGCACGAATTGGAAGCTCTCTATGGCCTCGATCCACAAGCACAGCCAGCTGAATCAGCTCGGGTCTGCCGATATCAATGAGCGCATCCAGCGCTGCACGAACCGTACGACCCGTGTACAATACGTCATCAACCAGTATGACGTTCTTGCTTGTAATATCCGTCGGGATATCCGACCCCTTTACAAGCGGCTCATCGTTATTCGTTACTTTTGATAAATCATCTCGATAAAGCGTAATATCTAGCTCTCCAACCGGTAGCGTTTTTCCTTCAATTTGTTCGATGCGCTCAGCTAGACGCTTTGCTATATAAATTCCGCGTGTCTTAATTCCAACAAGCACGCAGTTATCAATGCCTTTATTCTTTTCAATAATTTCATGCGCGATTCTTGTTAATGCGCGACGAATTGCTTGGTCATCTAGTACAGTTGCTTTTACATTCATCTGTTCTTCACCCCAATTATGACATAAAAAAATCCTCTACCGCTAAGGTGAGAGGATTAAAACGCCTACGTTTATCTGTAGAAAAGGGTATAAAAAAACCCACGTTTTGTACGTTTCCTTCTCAGCCTCACGGGACTGTCTTTAAAGGTTCTCATTAAGTTATCTACAGTATGACAGTTTCATTACTTCTTGTCAACTTCTTTTTTTAAGTAGCTCCAGCATTTCTTCAAATACTTTTGGTACAGGTGCTTCAAACTCAATATATTCGTTTGTACGAGGGTGAACAAAACCTAACACTCCAGCATGAAGGGCTTGTCCTTCAATAGGAAGCGTCTTTTTTGGCCCATACTTTGGATCTCCTGCAAGAGGAAAACCAATGTACTTCATGTGAACGCGAATTTGGTGCGTTCTTCCCGTTTCAAGCTTACACTCCACTAATGAAAAATCTTTAAAGCGTTCCAATACTGTAAAATGCGTTACGGCATCGCGAGATCTATCATCCGTAACAGTCATACTTTGACGCTCTTGCTTATCGCGGCCAATTGGTGCATCAATTGTACCATGATCATGTTGAATAACGCCGTGTACAATCGCTTTGTAACGTCGCGTTACTGTTTTAGCAACGAGCTGATTTACAAGTGATTCATGAGCCATATCATTTTTTGCCACCATTAGCAGTCCAGACGTATCTTTATCAATACGGTGTACAATCCCTGGTCTCATTACTCCGTTAATGCCAGATAAATCTTTGCAGTGAGCCATTAAGCCGTTTACAAGGGTCCCAGTATAATGACCTGGAGCTGGATGAACAACCATACCTCTAGGCTTGTTTACGACTAGCACGTCTTCATCTTCATAATAAATATCTAGGTCCATTTCTTCGGCAACAATGTCCGGTTCTTTTAAATCAGGCACTTCTAATGTAACAACGTCCCCAACTTTACATTTATAGTTTCCTTTTACCGTATCGCCGTTTACTTTTGCAAACTCATCTTTAATCCACTGCTGAACCTGTGAACGTGACCATTCTGTATTAGCAGTTGCTAATACCTTATCGATACGTTCACTTTTTTGTCCTTCTTCAATAACAATTTCAACTACGCTCATTCTTTCGTGCTCTCCTTCTTTTGCTTTCCTTCAAATAACGTGAGGATAAACATAATACCAACACCAACTGCCAATGCTGAATCTGCAACGTTAAAGATTGGAAAATCGTATGTGAAAATGTATGTATTAACGAAATCCACCACTTCTTGGCGAAAAACACGGTCAATAAAGTTCCCTATTGCTCCACCTAACATCAGTCCAAGCGCTACTCCAAGCCACTTATCCGCTTTATTTATCTTCCGAATATACACGATAAGCCCTATGACAACAATAATGGTGATAACATAAAAAAACCACATTTGTCCTTGTAAAATGCCCCAAGCTGCTCCTCTATTTCGATGTGAAGTAATATACAAAAAGTTGTCAATAACCGGAATACTTTCACCAAGTTCCATTTCTTTAACTACAATCCACTTTGTTAACTGGTCAAAAATAATAATAGCCAAAGCAATCATATAATAAAACAAAGCCGTTTCCTCCTGCCGTAAAGTCAAACGAATCCATACTACAGCATTTTAGCATATATTTTATATTTTTTCTCGCTTCTTACCATAAAACAAATAAATCTTGTTCCGTTCTGGCGGTTGGGATGACTTTTAATTTGTGAATACACATTTGTTCCCCCGTATTTTCATCGATTCCAAACGCTCCGACATCAAGCTTTGCTAAAGCTCGCTCTACATCTTTTAAATCTGCTTTAATCATATCAATAACGTATCGTTCTTTATAGGGTTCATATTTCATCTCATTCGTATTACCATCATATTGAATTAGGCGTTCTTGTAGTTCTTCCTTTATAACTGATAGTTCTTGTCCAATTGAAAGGTACTGCTCGTACATTAAACCGCCTCCTTATCGATGAAATCAATCTTATTGATTTTATCGTTACCGATATTGAGACGATTGCAACACGACAAGTTTTTCCTTCCTTCAAAAACCTCATAACAATACGTGTTGGGAATTTCGTACAGTCTTTTTTCCCAAAAAAGAGTTTGGGACATAACAAAATGATTGCTTCTAAAAGACGAACACTAGCTGTTCCCATCTCTTTAGTTTGTCTCAACACGTTCGTTCCATTGCGCTACGGTCACTCGCTTTCCGCGGGGAGGAACCTGAGCTTCCTCACTGCGCTGCGGGATCTCCGTTTTCCCTCTCTTTCCCGCAGGAGTCGAGTGTCCTACGCTCCATTCCACCCTGTTTCCAACATTATTTTCACAATCAAAAAAACCTGAACGATTAAAAGTGAGAAACTCTCAATCGTTCAGGTTTATCATTGGCTGAATTACTTATGTCCCAGCCTCTTTTTCCGCTTTACTGCTGAACGTAGTTCGTTTTCACCACATCTGCACATCTTGCACATAATGTTGGATGAGCTGAGTCTGAACCAACTGTTGTTGTAACTGTCCAACAACGTTCACATTTTTCTCCTTCAGCAGGTGTCACAACGATTGCTGCGTGCTCAAAGCGCTGTGCAGTTTCCGGCGCATCTGCTACGTCACCAGCAACCTCTAAGCCTGAAACGATAAACAATTGACCTACGTTTTCTGAGATAGACGCTAACAATTGCTTCGTCTCAGCGTTTGGATATAGAGTCAACTTAGCTTCAAGAGATTTTCCGATTACCTTTTCATTACGAGCCTGTTCAAGTGCTTTTAACACTTCGTCACGGAGTTCCATAAACGCATCCCATTTTTTCTCGAGCTCATCTGCACCAGCAATTTCTTTCACTTCTGGCATATCAACTAGCTGGACGCTTTCTTCTTCTACGTTTGGAATATGAACCCATACCTCATCAGCTGTATGAGAAAGGATTGGAGATACTAACTTTGTTAGAGATAGTAGCGTTTCGTAAAGAACGGTTTGAATGCTACGACGCTCTACGTTGTTTGCACCTTCGATATATAATACGTCTTTTGCAAAATCTAAATAGAACGAACTCATATCAATCGTACAGAAATTATGAACTGCATGATAAATACTTGAGAACTCATATGCATCGTATGATTTCTTCACTTTATCCACTAATTTATTGAGCTTAACTAGCATGTAACGATCTACTTCACGAAGCTGATCTACTGAAATCGCATCCGTTTGTGGATTGAAATCTGCTAGGTTTCCTAATAAAAAGCGGAACGTATTACGAATTTTACGATATACTTCAGCTACTTGTTTCAAGATGTTATCAGATACGCGTACATCTGCCTGGTAGTCAACAGACGCTACCCATAAGCGTAGAATATCTGCACCTAACTGTTTCATAACCTTAGCTGGAATAACCGTGTTACCAAGTGATTTGCTCATTTTACGACCTTCACCATCTAAAGCAAAACCATGACTTAAAACGGCTTTATAAGGTGCTTCACCCGTTACAGCAACGCTTGTAGATAAGCTTGAGTTAAACCAACCGCGATATTGGTCAGACCCTTCTAGATAAAGGTCAGCCGGACGCTGTAACCCTTCACGCTCTTCAAGTACAGCTTGGTGAGAAGATCCAGAATCAAACCATACGTCCATAATATCCGTTTCTTTTGTGAAATGACCGTTTGGACTACCAGGATGAGTAAAGCCTTCCGGTAATAAATCTTTTGCTTCACGCTCAAACCATACGTTTGAACCATGCTGACGGAACAGCTCTGATACATGCTCAATTGTCTCATCCGTAATAATCGGCTCATCATTTTCAGCATAAAACACAGGAATTGGTACGCCCCATGCGCGTTGACGAGAAATACACCAGTCTCCACGATCACGAACCATGTTGTAAAGACGAGTTTCGCCCCAAGCAGGAACCCACTGTGTTTTTTCTACTGCCTCTAATAGCTCTTTACGGAAGTCTTTAATTGATGCAAACCATTGCGCTGTTGCACGGAAAATTGTCGGCTTTTTCGTACGCCAGTCATGTGGATATGAATGCGTGATGAATGATAGCTTTAACAGGGCGCCTTCTTCTTGAAGCTTTTCAGTAATGGCCTTGTTCGCATTATCATAGAATAAGCCTTCAAATCCAGGCGCTTCCTCTGTCATATGACCTTTGCTGTCAACTGGACAAAGTACACCTAAACCGTATTTTTGACCCACAATAAAGTCATCTTCCCCGTGTCCTGGAGCCGTATGAACACACCCAGTACCCGCATCAGTTGTAACATGGTCACCTAAAACGAGTAGAGAATCACGCTTGTAAATTGGATGTTCTGCTACTACGTGCTCAAGTTCAGCACCTTTCATAGTACGCACTACTTCATATTCAACCCATTCAATCTCTTTTGCAACGGTCTCAACAAGTTCTGATGCCACGATGTATTTAGCACCATCTACGGCCACTACGCTATATTGAAGCTCTGGGTTTACAGCAATAGCTAAGTTTGCCGGCATTGTCCATGGCGTTGTTGTCCAGATGATAAATTTCTCATCACTTTCCACTACGCCTTTACCATCCTTTACATTAAACGCCACGTAAATAGACGCAGAGCGCTTATCATAATATTCAATTTCAGCTTCTGCTAACGCTGATTCACTAGATGGAGACCAATAAACTGGTTTTAGTCCTTTGTAGATATAGCCTTTTTTCGCCATATCTCCAAATACTTTAATTTGCTGAGCTTCGTATTCAGGCTGAAGCGTCACATAAGGGTTATCCCAATCAGCACGCACACCTAAACGTTTGAACTGTTCACGTTGACCTTCCACTTGCTCCCATGCATACTGTTCGCAAAGCTTACGGAACTCAGCAACGCTCATTTCTTTACGGTTGACTTTTTTATTCTTTGTTAAAGCTGTTTCAATCGGTAAACCGTGCGTATCCCAACCAGGTACATAAGGGGCACAAAAACCTGACATGGATTTATAGCGAACGATAAAGTCCTTTAAGATTTTATTCAGTGCATGCCCCATATGAATATCACCATTTGCATAAGGAGGGCCATCATGTAACACGAATAATGGACGACCTTCTGTACGCTTTTGAACTTTTGCATAAATGTCCATTCCCGCCCACTTTTCTTGCATTTGTGGCTCACGATTTGGTAAATTTCCACGCATCGGAAATTCTGTTTTCGGCATTAATAACGTATCTTTATATTCCAAAGTTCTAACCTCCATAAAATCGTAAATTTCATTCCGTATATAGCTACAACAAAAAGAGACCTTCTCATCCCAAAAAGGGACGAGAAGGTCTCCCGCGGTACCACCCTTGTAGACAAACAGCACTTCCATTTGTCCTCTCAGCATTCGTAACGTGAATAACACGTCGCTGCTTACTTCGTTTCAGCAGCAATACTCCAGGGTGATATTCGTTTCTTAGATTAGACCGAGCTCTCACCTTCCTCGGTTCGCTAAACGTAATCATGTAAGAAACTACTGTCCCTATCTCCGTACTATACGTATGAAATTTCATCTGTTACCAAATTATATGACAACAAAACGAAAGAAGTCAAGGTTCTGTCTTGACTAGTCAATTTTTTCTTCTAACGCAGGCATTTCATAGTCCATTAATTGATCCCAATCATCACTGTTTAACATTTCTAACTGGGCTTCAATTAACATTTTAAAACGCGTACGGAATACTTTTGACTGCTTTTTGGTCTCTTCAATATCCATCGCAATTTTACGAGACTTTGATAAAGCTTCATTGATAATGCGGTCAGCATTCTTTTCCGCTTCTTTTACAATTAGCTTCGCTTCTTTCTCTGCGTTTCGCTTTACGTCTTCTGCTGCTTCTTGAGCAATTAAAATTGATTTATTCAGCGTTTCTTCGATGTTAGTAAAATGCCCTACCTTTTCAGTAAGCTCAGTTACTCGCGCTTCTAATTCTTTTTTCTCACGAATAATTAATTCGTAATCCTTAATTACTTGGTCAAGAAATTCATTGACCTGGTCTTCATCATATCCACGAAACCCACGATTAAATTCTTTGTTATGAATATCTAAAGGGGTTAAAGGCATGTAGGCCACCTCCACGTTGTCTCATTACATTGTTTGTAATGGAATATTCGACATATTTTTTTTGTTTCCTGCTTACAATTTTTGTTATTGTTGTTTCCCTACAATTACTCGCCACTTATCTTTTTTTGTTTTCCCCTCAACTGATATAACTTTACTTCGACCAAAACCTCTTAGTGAAAGTATATCATCTGCTTTGCACTCAAAAGAAGGCTGTTCAACCGTTTTAAAATTTACTTTTACCGCTCCACTTCCAATAAACGGCTGCACCTTTTGACGAGATAAATTGTAAATGGTAGATAGTAAAACGTCTAACCGCATGGATGATACAGTATACGTTTTTTCCTGAAATTCACTTTGAACTTGAAGTAACTCTGTGCGGTCTTTTTTTACAAGAGATATTTTGGCTTTACCCACTGACGTGAAGTTTGCTTCCACGTAAGAAGATATTTCATCGGCAATAACCAGCTGTATGCGCTCATCTTGTACCAAAACATCACCAAACTTTGACCGTTTTAACCCAAGCGACATTAATGCTCCTAACACTTGAGGGTGCTCAACCGTAACAAATTTACTAGGATAGTGCAGCTCGTAGTAGCTCAGTTGAAAATCTTCATTTCCCACCTCATAATAATCAGGATATAAAAGCGCTCGCTTTCGTTCTCCTTGTTCACTTCCACCGTCAAACGAAACAAGCACTTCTCCTTCTGTTCCAATGATAGCTGAAACAATTTGCTGCTCGCGTGGGTCTAAAAAGTCCGTCAGCTTTGGACTATATTGATTAAGAACATCTTCTTTCCACTCTAATACGAGGTCAATAAATGCTCGTTCTTCTTCTCGAAAATGTTGATAAATAGACATGTCTACTCTCCTTGCTCGTATGTAAAAAAGGAATCAAATGATTCCTTTTTATATGAACCCTAACATTCTAAATAGCGATACGAGTCCACCACTTGCAAAGCGTAACACAAGAATAGCTACCAGTGGTGAGAGATCAACCATTCCAAGCGGAGGAATGATTCGTCGAAACGGCTCAAGGTAAGGTTCACAAATGCTTCCCAGCATTTGTCCAAATCGAGATGCGCGAATGTCGGGAACCCATGACATAAAAATGTAAATAATGAGCGCCCATGAATAAATCTCGATTAACTGAAGCAAAATCCTAAGTACGATTTCCATATACGGTTACCACCTCTTTACGTTGCTTGTTTCATGTTCAGTGAGCATATCTGAAATGCTACCACTAACATCGACATTGTCTGGCGTACATAAAAAAATATCGGTTCCGATTTTTTGAATGTCACCACCTAAAGCATAAACCGTTCCGCTTAAAAAGTCGACTATTCTTACTGCTTGATCACGCTGAATTCGCTGTAAATTGACAACAACGACTTTGCGGTTCTTTAAATGATCGGTAATATCTTGGGCTTCGGCATAAACGCGTGGTTCAGATAAGACCATCTTCGATGATTTTTGTACGCTTTGCAAACTTATAACATTTTGCTGTTGCTGCTGACTGCTAACTTGCTTTTGCGTCTTAGAAGGTTGAACAGCAGCAGGTTCATTGTCATATTCTTTTTGTTCATATCGTTCTTCTACGTACTCTTCTGTCTCATCATCCATGGCAAAAAAATTTTTAAAACGATTCTTCATACTCATCGCCTGACACCTCCTTAACGTTCTTAACCAACCAGTGTGGTTCCTAATCGAATAAATGTTGCTCCTTCTTCAATAGCAATTTGGTAATCATTTGACATTCCCATTGAAAGCTCTTGGCAAGGAGCATAGCGTAAATTAAGAGTTTGAATTTCTTGCTGTAGCTTTTTTAAACCTTTAAAACAATTTCTTAATACCTTCTCATCGTCCGTATGAGGAGCCATTGTCATTAACCCAACAACTTGAACATTTGGGTATTCCTCTAATGCTTGAATAAATGGAACAACCTCATCTGCTGATAGCCCATGCTTAGATTCTTCTTCCGCAACGTTTACCTGTACAAAGCATTTTACTGGCTTACTCGCTCGCTTATTAATCTCTTTTGCTAGCGATAAACGATCTAACGAATGAATATACGATGCTTGATTGATAATATTTTTCACTTTACGCGTTTGGAGCGTTCCAATAAAGTGCCATGTGGCCTTGTCACCAATTTCCTCATACTTCTCCGTCATGCCCTCATCACGATTTTCTCCTAGATGTATAAGGCCTGCTTCTACGGCCTCTTGTGCGCGCTCAGTAGAAACGTATTTTGTTACGGCTACAACCCTTACTTCTTCTGGGTGACGCCCTACCTTCTCACAGGCTAGGTTAATTTGTTCTTTTACTTGTTCTAAATTGCTTGCTACGCTTGCTGTCACTATGTAGTCAATCCTCCTTAAAACCTATAAAGCTAAACATACGACCGGTTTTACCTTGATCGCGACGATGCGAAAAGAATAGATCATCTTCACAGCTTGTACAATGGGATGAAACGATAATATTTGCTTCATTAACACCAGCTTTTTTCATCAAATAAACGTTTAGTTTTTTCAAATCTAGTCGATATTGATTCGGAGAAATTTGCACATATACGTCCGCTGACGACGCTACTTCATTCACTGCTGAAATGACGCGGTCATCGACAATATAGCAGCATGATTCAATCGCTGGCCCTACAGCAGCATAAATATCTTCAACGAGTATTTGCTCTTCCTGTACCCATTTTCGAATCATCTCACCCGCAATATCTTTAACTGTTCCTTGCCATCCAGAATGAGCTAGCCCTACCATATGATGATTTGGAGCATAAAAATATAGAGGTACACAGTCTGCATAGCATAGTGCTAACAAGACGTTTGATTCATTTGTATAAATTCCATCTGTTTGTGCAATTCCATCTTCATAAGCATGCATTCCCTTTCCTGATTGCTTACGCGTTACTTTTTGTACAACCGAATTATGTACTTGTTCAGCGCAAACCCAATTCGATAAGGGCATATTTAGATGGTTAGCTAATAGTTCTCTATTTAAAATAACGTGTTCTTTGTTGTCATGTACGTGCAGTCCAAGGTTGAATGAAGTAAACGGAGGCTCACTTATTCCACCGTTTTTAGTCGTAAAGCCACTTAACAGCTGACTATTTTCATCCATCCACGGACGAAGCCACATAAACGATTCATGATGGCTTTTTGTAAAAGCAGCTTTATTCATGTATGTGACACACCCTTTATCTATTGTTCTCAAATATTGTACCACAGATTGAGAATAGCTGTTTATAAAAATACATTAATTCTCTTCAAGTTCGTAGCTGTCTTTATAGCGTACTAAAATAACGTCAGAACCAATCTTTACGATATTTCGCCACGGAATGACAATTTCCTCTTCTTTCCCAAAAAAACCAAGCATTCTTGAGTTCCCAATGACAATCGCTTGAATTTTACCAGTGGCTAAATCAATATCAATATCTCCTACATGTCCAAGGCGCTTGCCGTCTGCTACGTTAACCACATCTTTAATTTGAAATTCAGAAATCTTTAACATCCCTATTCCCCCTATTCTCTTAGCCAACACGTTATTTTAAAAAACGTAGAAATCTCTTTGTATATGTATATTTAAACTTGAGTGATTTCATGAAAGAAACGGTAATTTTACGCGCTTTTTCTTCTATCAAACAAACCGCCGCACAGACTGATCCATGCGGCGGTTTATCATACGTATGAAGCCAAAAATATTAGCTTTGAATGTTCTTATTCATCTGTTTAATGGCTGCTTTTTCTAAACGAGATACCTGTGCTTGTGAAATCCCAATTTCATCAGCCACTTCCATTTGAGTCTTTCCTTGAAAGAAGCGTTTTCGTAAAATTAGTTTTTCTCTCTCATTTAGTCGACGCATCCCTTCCTGTAAGGCTATTTCTTCAATCCAAGTAGAATCGCGATTTCGCTCGTCACTAAGCTGATCCATCACATAAATAGGATCTCCTCCATCATTGTAGATAGGTTCAAATAATGATACTGGGTCTTGAATAGCGTCTAACGCAAATACAATATCTTCATGTGGAACTTCTAATACTTTGGCTATTTCTTCTGCAGTTGGCTCTTTTGATGTTTCACTCATTAATCTTTCTCGAACTTGGAGTGCCTTATATGCAATGTCTCTTAATGATCTTGATACCCGAATTGGGTTATTGTCTCGCAAGTAGCGGCGAATTTCTCCAATAATCATCGGAACAGCATATGTAGAAAATTTTACGTTTTGTCCTAAATCAAAGTTGTCAATAGATTTCATGAGGCCAATACAACCCACTTGAAATAAATCATCAACGAATTCTCCGCGATTATTAAAACGCTGAATTACACTTAGAACAAGACGTAGGTTACCACTCACTAACTTCTCACGAGCGGTTTCATCACCAGCTTGCAGCTCCTTAAATAAAAGGCGCATCTCATCATTCTTCAATACAGGAAGCTTTGAAGTATCTACTCCACAAATTTCTACTTTATTTCTTGTCAATTCTTTCCCTCCTCACAGGAGATGATGTTCTGAGTTCAGTATCTCCTTGAAAGGAAAAAATATGCACATTCAAAATTCTTACATTTTATTCCTGAAACAAAATGCGGTAACAGCAGAGTCAGAACGCCTACTTGTTACCGCATTTTGTTACACCATTTTATTAAATTCTTTTCGGAGCCTTTTAATAATTCGCTTTTCTAATCGTGAAATATACGATTGAGAAATACCAAGCATATCCGCTACATCCTTTTGCGTTTTCTCTTCCCCACCTGCTAATCCAAATCTTAACTCCATAATTTGCTTTTCACGATCATTAAGTTGATGTAAAGCTTTTAATAACAGCTTCCTATCTACATTCGCTTCTAAGTCTTTTGTAATGATATCTTCTTCCGTTCCCATTACATCCGAAAGTAAAAGCTCATTCCCATCCCAATCAATGTTTAACGGCTCATCAAACGAAACTTCTGAACGAATCTTGTTATTTCGTCTTAAATACATGAGGATTTCATTTTCAATACATCTCGATGCGTACGTAGCTAGTTTGATTTTCTTTTCTGGATTAAATGTATTTACTGCTTTTATTAAGCCTATTGTCCCAATGCTAATTAAGTCCTCAATATTAATCCCCGTATTTTCAAATTTACGTGCAATATAGACAACTAGGCGTAAGTTTCGCTCAATTAGTAAAGATCTTGCTGCTTCATCACCAGAAGGAAGTTTTTTCAGTAACACTTCTTCTTCATCTTTTGTTAGAGGTGGCGGTAATGCTTCGCTCCCACCAATATAATATACTTCATCTGTTTTAATTTTTAATTTAATTAATAACTTGTACCACCATAACTGTAGCCGAATACGATATGTAGACATTCAATTTCCCCCTTTTATTTTTGTTCAAATTAAGAAGCTGAGCTGACTTCTCCAATGACTAATAGCTTAGGATGAATAATTGATTCATATTGTCCTTCAACCGATAATGTTGTATGGCTAATTCCAACCAACACCTTTTCAACATGAATTTCTTGGGAGTTATGAACAATGGTTACATGATCTGGCTTTAGAGCCAACAATAGCTGATTAGACTGTCCGACACTTCTATACGGCACAAATCTCACCCTCGCATACCAGTCATGATCAATATCCTCATCATGCGAAAATGATTGGACATTTTTACTTAATTGAAGCAGCGAGGAAGGAAGGACTTCTTCAAGTAAGGATGCTGCAACAATCATAACAGGTGTTTTCGTTAATGGATCAACAAGCTGGTTACCGCTATCAATAAGACCTTTTGTATGAATTTCTACACCGTTTAAACTAATCTTCACATCCGCTAGCTGATCAAACGTAATGTTTTTCATCTTCATATCTTCAACTCTAGCCTTTGAGAAGTAGGCTAGAATAGGGAAGCCTAAGCATACGAATAACCAGCTGATAGGGTCTCCAAACTGTGGCTGTGTACTCACCATTTCATCTACCAGCAAATATTGTTGATCAAACAAAAAATGAATTCCTACTAACCCACCACCTACGACAAACGTTGAAAAATAAAATGTTAATAAGTTTTCAATAAAAAAGCGAAGACGCTTATACCCAAAAGCTACTAACACCATAATGAGAGAGAACAGAATTTTAACTGCGGGATGCAGCATAATATCAGAAAATTGAGTAAACATAAGAAGTACAATTAAAGAGCCAATAAATCCCCCTAAGCACAGTCGCCACCATTTAAACTGCCGCTTTAAAACCGTTGCGCATAAAAGCAACAAAATTGTATCTAATCCAAAATTAAGAATCCAGATTAAATCTAAATAGATTGGCACTGATTGAACCTCTCCATTCCTCTTAATCTCTTTTGTTAAAAATTAGTATAAAGCATAATCTAGTAGAAAGTCTGTCATTTCATGGGGGGAAACAAGCAGTATTTTTGAGGAAATAATCCGATATTTGTCATTCTTTATCTATTGAGCAAAGAATAAAGAAAAAAGAAAAACGCACTGATCTCTTTTAAGATCAGCACGTTTTTTTAGCGTCTACGATTTCGGTTACGTAAGAACGTTGGAATATCTAAAGCATCATCTGATGATTGAGGCTGCGTTGGGCGAGAATATTCTTGTTGAACAGGCTCTTCACGCTTCACTTCACGCTTTGGCGGAGCCACAGGCTGTTGCTGTTGCTGCACACGGTTAGCTGTTAAAGATGGTCGTCCTGGCTTACCTTGAGACAGGTCTTGATCACTAAAGCCTGTTGCAATAACAGTAACAACAATTTCGTCTTTCAGGTTTTCATTGATAACAGAACCGAAAATCATGTTTACTTCTTGGTCTGATGCAGAAGCAACAATGTCAGCCGCCTCTTGAACTTCATAAAGGCTTAAGTTTGTTCCACCTGTAATGTTCATCAGTACACCTTGAGCACCGTCAATAGACGTTTCAAGTAATGGACTTGAAATAGCTTTTTTGGCTGCCTCAGCCGCACGATTTTCGCCTGTTGCAATACCGATTCCCATTAAAGCAGAACCCTTGTTAGACATAATTGTTTTTACATCAGCAAAGTCTAAGTTAATAAGTCCAGGTACCGCGATTAAATCAGAGATACCTTGTACACCTTGACGTAGCACATTATCTGCTTCACGGAATGCTTCCAGCATTGGCGTGTTTTTATCTACAATCTCTAATAAGCGATCGTTTGGAATAACGATTAGCGTATCGACAGCTTCTTTCATAGAAGCGATACCACCAGCTGCTTGCGTAGAACGTTTACGCCCTTCAAATGTGAACGGACGTGTGACAACGCCTACTGTTAAAGCGCCGAGTTCTCTTGCGATTTGAGCAATAACAGGAGCAGCACCAGTTCCTGTTCCACCACCCATACCTGCAGTAACGAACACCATATCTGCACCTTTTAAAGCTTCTTGAATTTGTTCTTTACTTTCTTCCGCTGCTTTTTTTCCTACTTCCGGATTGGCTCCAGCACCAAGACCGCGAGTAAGCTTAGCGCCGATTTGCATTTTTGTTTCTGCTTTTGATAAATTTAACGCTTGGGCATCTGTGTTAACCGCAATAAACTCTACGCCTTGAACACCGTGTTCAATCATACGGTTTACTGCGTTGTTACCGCCGCCCCCTACACCGATTACTTTTATCGTTGCTAATTGGTCTACACTTGTATCAAACTCCAACATGATAGTTCCTCCTAATTCATCGAAATTACCAATCCGTAACGTTAATCAAAGAAGTATCCAAAAAACTTCTTCATTAAATTTTGGTCATTTTTCTTTTTTGGCTTCTCATTTGACTGCTGTGGCTGCGCTTGTTGCTGCTGAGGTTTCGCTGCTGGAACAAACTCTTCCTCAAACACTTGCTCTTCCACAACTGGGGCTCCAATTTCACGCCCTTGAATTTTTGCATTTTTATAAGCGAACTTAATGAGACCTACACCCGTTGTGTAATGCGGCTCACGAACTCCAATATAATCAGGTACAGCAATGCGCACATTGTTTTTTAACACAACTTGTGCTAGCTCTAAAATGCCTGGCATTGCTACAACACCACCTGTTAGAACAAAACCACCAGGAATATCTTTGTATCCTAAACGGTTCACTTCCTGCGTTATCATCTCAAAGATCTCTTCTAATCTAGCTTCGATAATATCAGAGATTTCGAGTTGATTAAACTGCTGGTGCTGATCGCTACCAATAATAGGTACGCTAAATACCTCTTCTTCTGATGCATGGTCATAGAAAGCATGTCCATGCTTAATTTTAATAGCTTCTGCATCTTCTGTTGATGTTCGAAGCCCAATTGATAAGTCTTTTGTAATATGTTCTCCACCAATTGCTACTACGGTCGTCACTTTTAAATGCCCTTGATCGAAGATAGCAATAGTAGTAGAGCCTCCGCCGATATCAACCAGTGCAACTCCTAGGTTTTTTTCATCGCGAGACAAAGCAATTGAACCAGAGGCAAGTGGCTGTAAGCAAATATCACTGATTTCTAAACCGGCTCTCTCTACACAGCGTAATAAGTTATGTAACACCGTTCTAGACCCCGTAATAATTGTGCCTTCCATTTCTAAGCGTACGCCAATCATCCCACGAGGATCATTAATTCCCTCTAATCCATCTACGATAAACTGCTTCGGAATAACATCAATGATTTCACAATCAGGTGGAATGGACATAACTTGTGCTGCATCAATTACTCGGTGAATATCTTCATTAGCAATTTCACGATTTTCACTTGATACCGCCACGACACCGTGACAATCTTGTAGAAACACATGGTTCCCACTAATGCCCACGACTACCTTTTTAATTGTAATGCCAACCATTCTTTCAGCTTGTTCTATTGCTTTTCTAATTGATTGAACTGTTGCGTCTATATCAACGATAGAACCTTTTTTTAACCCGTGTGACTTTACATTCCCCACACCAATGATATTCAATGAATCGTTACTCATCTCTCCGATGATTACTTTCACACTGGATGTACCGATGTCTAAACTAACGTATATTTCATTGCTGTTCATTCTTTGGCACCTCCTTTTACATTCTACACATCTTTACTACTTTGACGTCAGAAGAACAACAAACTTTCGATTTAGCTTTTATTATATGAAAATATTCAACAAACTAAGCTTTTTCCCTTTTGTAAATTCAATTTTTTTCGACTTTTTCATGTTAGTCTTTCAATTTCATTCAATTAATTGATTCAAATACGTTTTTATACCGAACGTATATTTTTTCATAGAATAACTATTTACTATAACTATAAGTCTACACCATGAATGAAAGCTAGAAAAGCGAAATTTCAACGTTTCTCTAATTATGTTATCTTTTTTAACATATTAAGGTTATATCACGTTCTGCACTCGCTGCTACAGCCATCAAACGAAAGGGTTGACGGCTATTCACCGCTTTTGTGTTCATTTTTCTTATAGGGTGTAAAAGAGTTTCCTTCCAAATCAATTACGCCTTGTTGTTCTGGCGTTAACTCTTTTACAATAGCTGGATAGTACACAATTTTTTCCGAGAAATTTTTTATCTTTGCACTCACTTCTCTACCATCGTTCATAAACACTTCAACTTGGAGAGGTTCTGCTTTAGTAGGCATATAGTAAATCTCTGAAATAGAACTTGCAAGGCTTACCGGCGTCTTGGCTAATTCCTGTACCATCTCTTGAATAGCTTCTGGGTCATTCCATTCTACAAGCAAAGGAGCACTTGATATCATTTCGCTACTTTCGATTGCTTTAAGAACTTTTCCATTTTCATTGACGGGGAAATATGTACCGTTTGAAAATACGTATGCTGTGCGCTCGTATTCTTTCACTTTAATTGTTACCTTATTAGGAAAGCTTTTAATAATCGTCGCTGTTTGAATTTCAGGATGCTTTTCTACCAGCTCGCTTACCTGATCTTTATCGACTTCCCAATAGCTTGTTTTAGTTGTTAGGTTGCTTGCTTTTATAACATCCTTACTACCCACATATTCGTTCCCTATAACTTCAATTTTTGAAATATTACTTAGGGATGATTGCGAATATACAATGAATAGAATAAGGATGAAAAAGAGTGATAAATAAAAGATAAGCCGCCTATTTGTTTTATGCTTACGCTGCTCTTTGAGCTTAGGCACGCGATCTTCAAGAACAATTAACTTGCTTTTATCTTTATCCATTTTGTTTCACCCTTACCCTGTTGAGAAAGCGCCCTGCTTTCCCTCACTCATTTTCCCATTTTCTTGTTAGAATACCTTGATTATAGCATAGAATCAAGGTACATCCCCTTAGTTTTTGCATCGTTTTGTTATTAACGACCTATTATTTCTACTTCTGTATGCATGTCAATGTCAAAGCGTTCTTTGATTGTTTTTTTCACATGATCAATCAATGCCAAGACATCGCTTGCCGTGCCGTTACCCGTATTTACAATGAAGTTACCGTGCATTTCACTAATTTGGGCTCCACCAATTGAATAACCTTTTAAGCCAGACTTCTCAATTAGATCTCCCGCATAGTTTGGTAGTGGGTTTCTGAAAATACTACCTGCACAAGGGAAGTTCCAAGGCTGTGTTTCACGACGATAATCTTTGTTCTTTTGCATAACTCCTACGATTTCATCGCGAGTTCCTTTCTTTAGCTGTAGAACTGCCTGCACGCAAACCCCTGGGCGCTCTTTTTGTAAAATTGAGTTGCGGTAAGAAAACTTCATCTCTTTATTTGAAAGCCATTCTAACGTTCCGTCTTCAAATAAAATATACGCTTTTTCTAGTATTTGTGACATATCAGAACCGTGAGCACCTGCATTCATGTAGACTGCACCGCCCACTGAACCTGGAATACCACTTGAAAACTCAAGGCCTGATAAACCCTGCTTTGTAATAACAGTAGCAAGTTTAATGCTAGGGTAGCCTCCCCCTACTGTAACGCGCTCTCCGTCAATTTGTAAATCATCAAGTCCTGCTCCTAACTTAATGACAACACCTTCAATTCCTTTATCCGATACCAATAGGTTAGAGCCGCGTCCAATAGCTCTCCACTTCACGTTATGTTTACGAATAATGTCCATTGCTATTTTTAGATTTTCTACAGAGCTTGGTTCCAAAAGTACATCGGCAGGTCCACCAATCTTCATTGTTGTGTGTTTGGACAACGGTTCATTTTCACGAACTCTTCCAATATTTAATTCCATTAATTCTTTTACTAACGCTTCCATAAGAACCTCCTACTAACCATTTTTACTGTTGTCATCCATCATTACATTTATTTATCGTATGACATTCACCTAAAGAATGTACGTCTATTTTAGATTTTAGTGAAGCTTTCAATATTATTTTATCAATTGTTTTAATATATTTCATGCAATAACCTATGTAAACAGGATTTGCTAGCTTATGATAAAAAATACTCAATCTTTCACATCATATCATAGTTGACAGTAGATTTGGTTATGACAACATTACATTTTTAAAACATTTCATTCAAAAATATCATACACCTGTAAAGAAACAAAATAAACCGTCAATGAAACCTATTTTTCATAGGTTTCATTGACGGTTTATCATTAGGTTTATCGTTAAGTTAATATGGTATCTTTAATAGCGAGAGTAGCGACTAACATTCAGCAATACTCCTACTGCAGCAAGCATTAAAGTCAGTGAAGAACCTCCATAACTTAGAAACGGCAGTGTAATACCGGTAACTGGCATCAATCCAGTTACTACTCCAATATTAATCATAACCTGAATGGCAATCATTGAAATAATCCCAAGTGCTAAGAAACTACCGTATAGATCGGGCGCACCTAGCGCTACTCGTATACCACGCCATAATAACAAGCTAAATAGTACTAAAACCAATGAGCCTCCGATAAAACCAAGCTCTTCTGACAGAATTGCAAAGATAAAATCTGTCTGAGGCTCTGGTAAGTAGAAAAACTTCTGCCGGCTTTGCCCCAACCCTAATCCTAAAAGTCCTCCTGGCCCAATTGCATATAAGGACTGAATAATTTGAAAGCCGCTTCCTAACGGATCTTCCCATGGATCTAAAAACGAAGTGATTCGTTTAATTCGATAAGGAGCAGATAATACAAGTACAACAAATCCTCCTATGCCAAGTAAACCCAGGCCTACAAAGTGACTAATACGAGCCCCTGAGACAAAAATCATAACGATACATGTTCCCACTAGTACTGTTCCTGTTCCTAAATCTGGCTGAAGCATAATGATACCAAAAGCCAGGAACACAAAAGATAAAGCTGGTACCATCCCTTTTTTAAAGGATGTTATGTTCTTTTGATTTTCCGATAAATATTTGGCTAAAAAGGTAATCATTGCAAATTTCATAAATTCCGAGGGCTGAATTGAAAAAGCGCCTACCCCAATCCAACTTTGAGAACCGTTCCTTACCAAACCTACACCCGGAATTAAAACCAATATTAATAGTACAAAACAAATAATGACAAGCGTTTTGGACCACGTTCGCCATGTCCAATAGTCAATGTTCATAATGACAAACATAGCGCATATACCTAACCCAGCAAATAAAAGCTGACGCTTGGCAAAAAAGAATGAATCCTCAAACTTATATGTAGCCCATACTGCGCTTGCACTGTAAACCATAATAAGCCCAATCGTTAAAAGTGATAGTGTAACGATTATAAGAAAAAAATCTGGCGTAGACCTTTTCGTCGACAATGTCATGCACCTCGAAACAATAGATTAGGGCTCTTGTGTTCTAGGTGTCTAGACAAGCCCTTATTTCAGTTTATGCACAGACTTGATAAACATGTCTCCACGTTCTTCAAAAGTTTTGAACTGATCCCAGCTTGCACAAGCCGGAGATAATAGTACAACATCATCTTCTTCTGAACAGTCATATGCTTCAATTACTGCTTGTTTAACATTATCGACACGTTTAACCACTTGTATTCCTGCTTCTTTTGCGACGCGCTCAATTTTTGGTGCGGTTTCACCAAATGTAATGACAGCTTTCACATGTCCCAAGGATGGTTTTAATTCATCGAATTCATTACCTCGGTCCAATCCACCGGCTAATAAAATGGTCGGCTGTGTAAAAGCAGACAGCGCTGCTGTTGTTGCCAATATATTGGTAGCTTTAGAGTCGTTGTAGAATTTACGCTTGTTAATGGTTGTCACATACTGAACGCGATGTTTAACGCCTGCAAACGTTGTAAGCACTCGATATATCGCTTCGTTTGAACAACCCAACAGCTTAACGACCGCAATTGCAGCTAAAATATTTTCTAAATTATGCTTACCTGGTAAAACAACATCTTTTACATTCATAACCGCTTCGTTACAGAAATATAACTGGTTGTTTAGCAGGTATGCACCATCTTTTACTTCTTCTTTAACAGAAAACGGCACAATTTGTGCAGCAATACCTTCGCTTACTTTCCTCACTTCTGCATCATCCATGTTAACCACAGCAAAATCATCTTGTGTTTGATTTTTAAAGATATTGGCTTTCGCTTGCGCATACTCTTCCTTCGTACCGTGATAATCTAAGTGCGCTTCAAATAGGTTCAAAAATAAAGAAATCTTGGGTTTAAAAGTTTCAATGCCCATCAATTGAAATGAAGAAAGTTCCGTTACAATAATGTTTTCTGACTTTGCTTCCTGCGCCACTTCACAAGCCACTGTACCAATATTACCTGCAATTAGCGGGTTTTTACGATCTTCTTCTAGCATTTTATAAATTAACGTAGTGGTTGTTGTTTTTCCGTTACTCCCCGTAATCCCTATGAAAGGCGCTTCGCTAACTTGATATGCTAGTTCTACTTCAGTAATAATTGAGAGCTTGCGCTTTAATGCTTCCTGAAGAAGAGGGTTAGAATACGGAATCCCTGGGTTTTTTATAATTACATCCACACCATCAAGTAGCTCTAATGGGTGATGACCACAAACCACCTTAATGCCAATAGCTTCAAGTTCCTGAGCTGCATCATTTTCATCATATGGTTTCTGATCGTTCACAACCACTTTCGCCCCTAGACTCTTTACAAGTTTTGCTGCTGCTAAACCACTTTTTGCAAGCCCTAAAATAAGTACTTGTTTATTTTGATAACCATCAATTGTTTTCACTTATATCCACACCTCAATGTAAATTCCAAGCATTGCAAACAATAATCCTACAGCCCAAAATGTCATAACGACGCGCCACTCGGACCAACCGCTTAGCTCATAGTGATGATGTAATGGACTCATTTTGAAAACGCGTCTGCCCGTTGTTTTAAATGATGCTACCTGAATCATAACGGATAACGTCTCGATAACAAAAACACCGCCAATGATAACAAGTAAAAATTCCATTTTCATTAAAATTGCAATCGTTGCAATAGCTCCACCTAAAGCTAGTGAGCCTGTGTCTCCCATGAACACTTTTGCTGGATATGCGTTAAATACTAAAAAGCCTAAAACTGCGCCTACAACAGCGACTGAAAAAATAGAAATCTCCAATTGACCTGCATTCCATGCTAAAACAGCAAAGGCACCAAAGGAAATCGCGCTTGTACCTGATACTAAACCGTCTAGACCATCTGTTAAGTTTACTGCGTTTGAGAAGCCGACCAACCAGATGATTAAGAAGATAACATAAAACCACCCAAGATCAATTGGTGTTGGAATTCCCGGAATCGTTACTTCATTTGAAAATTCAAATTGTCTAGCGATGAAATAAAAAATAATCGCAATAACCACTTGCCCTAAAAACTTTTGCTTTGACGTTAGACCTAAATTTCGCTTTAATACCACTTTAATAAAATCATCTAAAAACCCTAACAATCCAAAACCAATTGTTACAAATAACAGCAGGAACGTACGATACGTTACCTCTGCATATTGATTAGCCATGATTAGCGTTGCCACAATGATTGATAGTAAAATCATGATCCCACCCATTGTAGGCGTTCCTGATTTTTTCTGGTGTGATTTTGGTCCTTCATCGCGAATACTTTGACCAAACTTTAATCTTCGTAAAAACGGAATGAATACCGGCGACAATAAAACCGTAATGAGGAAGGCTAAGCCGATGGTTAATAAAATAGCTGGCTCTAGCATGTCATTCCCTCCTCATTTAATGTATTGATGTTTCCTAGTTTTTGTTTCAAACAATTCATTACAAATTTCGCTCCCTAATCATTTTACGTGCTACTTCACGATCATCAAAATCCAGAACTTGATTACCAACAATTTGATAAGTCTCATGCCCTTTTCCTGCAATGACAATAACATCATCTTTCTGAGCTTTTGATACCGCAAATTTGATGGCTTCTGCTCGGTCAACAATCGTAACGAAATTATCTGTTTTAATCCCTTGTTCCATATCATGTAAAATGGCTTCTGGATCTTCACTTCTTGGGTTATCAGATGTTAAGATAGCCTCCGTACTGTAAGAAGCTGCAATGTTCGCCATAATTGGACGCTTTGTGCGATCACGATTTCCACCGCATCCAACAATAGTATAGATATTATTTGTTGCAAATTGCTTTACCGTTTGCAACACATTTTCCAAGCTATCTGGTGTATGTGCGTAATCAACAATGACCGTAAATTCTTGGTTTTCATTTACTAACTCGAAACGACCAGAGACTCCTTGTAATTTCGTTATTTCCTCGACAATAACGGACAGTGGCATATCCGATACTAAGCAAGCTGCAGTTGCTGCTAGTACGTTATATACGCTAAATTTCCCCACAAGCTGCATCGTTACTTCCACGCTCTCCATAGGAGTTACAAGCGTAAACGTTGTACCACCGTTTGTCATTTTAATATTTTTTGCACGTATATCACTTTCATTATCAATGCCATATGTAATGACTGTAGCTGCCGTGCTGCGAATATATTCTTCTGATGCTTTATCATCCGCGTTTAAAATCGCAAACTTAGGGCGCTTGTCGCTATAATAAGCATTGCCTAATTGAGCAAATAATAGCCCTTTCGCTCGACGATAATCATCCATTGTCTCATGATAATCTAGATGATCTTGAGTCAGGTTTGTAAACACAGCGACATCAAAGTCACATCCGTGCACTCTCCCCATATCAAGCGCGTGTGAAGATACTTCCATCATTGCTACTTCAACATCTTCTTCTACCATTTGTCCAAATGTTTTTTGTAAAGTTAGTGATTCTGGCGTGGTATTTTTCACGTCATACGACTGATCGCCAATACGGATTTCAATTGTACCAATGAGCCCTGTTTTCTTTTGCTGCGCTTTAAACATATGTTCGATCAAATGTGTAATGGTTGTTTTACCATTTGTTCCCGTTACGCCAATTAAACGTAATTTTTGCGTTGGGTGGCCATAAAACGCATCTGCTAACACAGCCATTGCTCTTTTGGTACTCTTGACTAAGATAACAGGTACGTCCACATCAAGCGGACGTTCCGCTAGAATAGCCACGGCACCTTTTTCGACAGCTGTTTGCGCAAAATCGTGTCCATCAACCGTATAACCGTTTACGCAAATAAACAGTGCTCTCGGCTTTACTTCTCTTGAATCCATTTCAATTGAAGTAATTTCAATGTTTTTTTCAGGAATTTGCACGAAGTCATGTAAATGTCCTAATAGCTTTCTTAAATCCATTGTTACCATGTCCTCTCTATGTGTAAAGCGAAATATCACCTTGAACATTTTACAGAAAAAGAAGCCACGAGGGAACTCCCTCAAGGCTTAATTGTCTCAAACATACAAGTAGATAGTTCCACTTATAGTGAATAAAACGAATAGAATAAAAGAGTTGGGTCATGCCATTACTTATTCTATAAAATGAAACATCTTCTATTGTACCACGTAATCACTCATATATATGACTTAATTACTCATGTATACTCGAATTGTTTCGCCTTCTTTCACCTTCGTTCCAGCCTCCGGTGATTGTTTAATGACCTTTTCCCCTGAACCACTCACATCTAATTTTAAATTAACTAACTGCTCTTGTAACTCTTTTTTTGATAACCCTACAAAATTTGGTACTTTTATCATTGGTGTATCCAGCCACGTCAATTCCTTTTCAATTTGGCCTGTACGAGGTTGTACACCTAACACTGGCAAGCTATCTTCCATAATCTTTCCTACGATTGGTGCAGCAACGACTCCACCAAATTGAGTAGTGCCTTTTGGATTATCTACCGCTACATATACCACTAGTTCGGGATCATCGGCGGGAGCAAATCCAATAAATGAAACAATATGATTATTTTCTAAATACTTTCCATCTTTTGCTTTTTGAGCTGTTCCCGTCTTACCACCGACTCTGTATCCTTCTACAAACGCATTTTTACCTGACCCTTGAGCAACGACGCTCTCAAGAGCAAATCGAACTTGTTTTGATGTTTCTTCAGAAATAACTTTGCGCTTCGCTTCAGGTTCATTTTTCCGAACAACATTTCCGGTTTTGGGATCAACCCATTCCCTAGCAATATAAGGCGTATACAAGGTCCCACCATTTACAGCTGCTGCTACGGCAGCAACTTGTTGAATAGGCGTAACAGCCACCCCTTGACCAAAAGCAGTAGTTGCCTGTTCTACTGGACCAACACGGTCGAGCGGAAATAAAATCCCTCTTGCTTCACCCTGTAAGTCAATACCCGTTTTGTCACCAAAACCAAAGTTACGGATGTATTTAAAAAGCGTGTCTTTCCCTAAGCGCTCCCCGAGTTCGACAAAACCTGGGTTACAAGAATTTTGTACAACCTCTAAGAAAGTCTGCTGTCCATGTCCTCCACGCTTCCAGCACCTTAGTTTCGCACCACCCACTTCTGCAGCTCCATCATCATAAAATTGGTCCTTCAATAAATCAACCTTCTTTTCTTCTAAAGAAGCTGCTAGGGTGATGATTTTAAAAGTGGAACCAGGTTCATACGCACTCCATATCGGAAGGTTACGGTTATAAACATCTGGGTCAACCGTTTGGAAATCAGCAGGGTCAAATGTTGGCCTACTTGACATTCCTAAAATTTCACCCGTTTTAGGATTCATTGCAATAGCAATCATCCCATCTGGGTTATAGGTAGTTTGTGCATTATCGAGCTCTCGCTCAATAATTGTATTTACTCTAGAATCAATGGTTAACCTTAAATCCAGTCCATCAACCGGCTCTGTGTAATCATCTGCAATATTGGGCATTTTCTTTCCTTTTGCATCTGAATAGAGCTTAACTGAACCCTGTTCACCTTTTAACTCCTTATCATAGTAAAGTTCCAAGCCCATTAAACCTTGGTTATCAACTCCCGCAAACCCTAACACATGCGAGAGATAGCTACCGAATGGATAATGGCGCTTAGAATCTTCTGCAATATACACACCTTTTAGATTCAAATTTCTCACTTCATTTGCTTTAGCATGTGAGATTTTACGGCCTTCGGGGCGTAGATAGACGCTAGAAGCGGACTTGGTAATTTGTTCATATACTTTTTCTTTCGTTGTATTTAACACTTTTGCCAGCTGTTCAGCTGTATTTGCCGGATCTTCAACTTGCCTTGGCATAATTAAAACCGTCGGAGCGCTTTTATTCGTAGCTAGTGGTACATCGTTACGATCTAGGATTTTCCCTCTCTCTGGTTCAAAAGGGATATTTCTGCTCCAAAGCCCCTTAGCTTTTTCTGTGAGCGCATCGCCCATGAAAAGTTGCACATACCCAAGCCTTGTGTCAATAATTAAAAAAATTAAAAAACCCGCAATTAAAACTGCTGCTAATCGTTTGCGAACAGTTACTCCTGATACCCGCATATAATAGAACCTCCTCTGAATCGGCTCGTTCCAATATATGCTTGTACACTATTCGATAGAACGTATTTCTAATCAGTTGGTTCAGTTGGTTTTTCGTCTGAACTATCTTGCTCTTCTTTACTTTGAACCTCTTCTTCTTTCTGCTTTACTTCTACAGCTTCCGAAAGGGATTCGGGAGGTTCAAGCTCTACCACTAAATAGCTACCTTCTTTAACAGCTTTACCAGGTTTAATACTTTGAGTCACAACAAAGCCACTGTCTAATGCACTAACTTTTATATTCATAAACTCAGTAAATCGGATCACCTCGCGGTGAGACCAGCCGGTTATATCGGGCATCGTTGGTGTACCTTTTGTTTGTAAAAATACCTTTTCTCCGCTAATAACAGTGTGAGCTGCTTTAGGAAATTGGTCATCGATGCTTTTGCCTTCTCCAACAATGACAGGCGTTAATCCTTTTGCTTCTAATTCTTTCTTGACGTCACCTACTGATTTACCTTCATAACTATCAAGTTTAATTTCAGAAGATGTGCTTTTTTGCTTCTGCTTTTCTTCATCTGTTTCTTTAGGCTTAACTCCTAACGCTTGTAAGCTATTTTTCATAACCGGATTAAAAATCATCGAAAGCGGAGCTGAACCTGACTCTTGAGGAGTTAGGTTTGGATTTTGGACCGCTACATAAACCACTAGCTCGGGGTCTTTCGCTGGTGCAAACCCCATGAATGAGAATAGGTTTTTACCATGTCCATGCAAATATCCTCCTCCGTTCGGATTTGGTATTTGAGCCGTTCCCGTTTTGCCAGCCACGTCATAGCCTTCAATAGCATACGCTTTTCCAGTACCATCATCCTCAGATACAACACTTTCAAGGATATCAAGTACTTCATTGGCTGTTTGTTTTGAAATAGGTTTCCCTACCACTTCTGGCTTCGTTTCTTTTTTCACCTTGTTCGTTGTACCATCTACAACTTTTTCAATGACGTAAGGCTTCATCATTTTACCATCGTTTGCAATGGCAGTAGCAGCTTGAATTTGCTGAATTGGAGTGAATGCTGACCCCTGACCAAATGCAGTCGTCACTCGATCCCTTGGATATTTAGAAATCAGTTTACTAGAAGCTTCTCCAGGCAAATCGATTCCCGTTTTTTTCATAAATCCGAAATCCTCTAAGTAATTAAAGAGCCTTTCTGTCCCAAGCTTTTCGTTGGCTAGAATCGCAATGGCAACGTTTGACGAACGTCGAATGCCTTCGTCAAACGTAATGGGTCCCCATCCGTTACCACCGTTATGGTCACGAATTGGCGCATCTTTTTCGCTAACTTTGTAAGCTCCTGATTGATAAATATCCTCGCCGTTATAAACACCTTCTTCAATCGCAGCGGCGAGCGTAAAGATTTTCATTGTAGACCCAAGCTCAAAGCTGTCTTCAATAATAGGGTTTCGATAATTTGTAATATCACGAACGTTTGGGTTAAACGTTGGTCGCGTAGACATTGCTAGAATCTCGCCCGTTTTTGGATTTGCAACTACAGCCATAATGTTATCTGGATCGTATTCCTTTTGAGCGTTTGTCAAAGCATCTTCTACAAACGTTTGAATTTTTTCATCAAGGGTTAAGTAAATATTGTCACCGTTTTTTGGAGGGACAATTGATTCTTTTGGATCTGGAAGCTTAATTCCATTTTGACCAGCTTGATAGAATACTTTTCCATCTTCTTCTGTTAGCTGCTTATCATAGACTTGTTCTATCCCCATTTTCCCAACGATTTTTCCTTCACCATTCTTTTGTGCGTATCCTAAAATGTGAGAGGCAAACACTCCGTTTGGATAAAAACGCTTCGCATCTCGCAAGAACGTAATACCAGGTAACTTAAGCTTTTCAATCTTTTGCTTAGTCGTATTGTTAATATCTCGTCCCCCGGGACCAAGTTCTACTTGAAACGAGCCTTTTTTTACACCTTTATCTAACAAGCTCTGTAACTCTTCCTCTTTCATGTTGAGCAACGGCGCTAATTCTTTTGCTGTTTTTTCCGTATTTACTACGTGCTTTGGCTTGTCTTTATCTTTTGTTTGGTCTGGGTCTAAAATTGCTACAACCGTATATGCTCCCGTGTCGTGTGCAATAGCTTCTCCGTTACGATCATAAATCGTTCCACGCTGTCCTTCAATGGTTGTTTCTCTCGTATATTTTTTTTGTGCGATTTCGGCTAAAGCTTGGCCTTCAGCTTTTCCTGTGGCCTGTATATAAAAGAACCTTCCTGTTAATACAAAAAAGAGCAATGCAAATATTACAATCAATATTGCTGCTCCTGTACTAATATTGCTATTTTTCTTAGGCATTTTCATTGGTTCAATTTTCGACTACTTTAACGTTATTTTCGTTTAAACTTAGTCCTAGTTCTTTTGCTTTTGCCCAAATTCGCTCATACGCACTTAGCTCTGTTACCTGAAGCTTCAACTCATTGTTTTTTGTTTCTTGTTTTTGGATGTTTGATTCCAACGCCTGTACTTCTGCATTTGTACTGTAAAGCGTTGCCTGATTAGAAATCATTTGAACTGCACCAAAAAGCATAAGTGCAAGTGTACCTGTATAAACAAACTTTTCACCGACCGAAATCTTTCGTTTCGACTTTTTTACAACTTTACGAACCGGCTGCTTTTGTTGTTCATGTTGCGTGTTAGGTTTAACTTGATACGCTACATTACTCAACACAATCCCCTCCTTTTTTCTCTTTGCCTGTTACGCTTACTTTAATTTCTCAATAATTCTTAACTTCGCAGAACGAGCTCGCTTATTATCAACCACTTCCTCTTCAGAAGGCACAATTGGTTTGCGCGTAATTACCTTCATTTTCGGTTGGAATTCTTCTGGGATAACTGGTAATCCATGTGGAAGCTGTGGGACTGTGCTCGCATTTTTAAATGCTACTTTGCAAATACGATCTTCTAACGAGTGAAAAGTAATAACGCTCACTCTTCCACCAACGCTGATTACGTTCATTGCTTGTTCAACTGCATCTTCAAACACTTGAAGTTCATCGTTTACAGCAATACGAATTGCTTGGAACACACGCTTCGCTGGATGCCCACCCGTTCTACGTGCAGCAGCGGGAATACCGTCTTTGATAATGTCAACAAGTTCCAGAGTTGTTTCAATTGCCTTTTGCTCACGATATGACTCAATTTTTCTAGCAATTTGCTTGGAGAATTTCTCTTCACCATATTGAAAGAAAATCTTCACAAGCTTTTCATAAGGCCATTCATTGATGATATGATAAGCAGAAAGGCTTGAGTTCGTATCCATTCTCATATCAAGAGGGGCATCATGGTGAAAGCTAAAGCCACGCTCCGGGGTATCTAACTGTGGAGATGAAACACCTAAATCAAATAAAACCCCGTCTACTTCTGTGATTCCATGCTCTTCTAATTTTTCTTTTAAATAGCGAAAATTACTTTTTATGAGCGTTACTCGATTTAGATAAGGGGCTAATTTCCCCTTTGCATTTTCAATTGCAATGTCATCTTGATCAAATGCAATTAACCTACCTTCATCAGATAACTTCTTGACGATATATTCACTATGACCTGCTCCGCCAAGCGTACAGTCTACATAAATTCCGTCAGGCTTAATATTTAAGCCTTCTGCTGCTTCTTTTAGCAAAACAGTTGTGTGATTAAACATGTTGACACCTACTTCTTTTTAAACTACTTAATTATGTATAAACGCCTTGAAATAAAGGTAAATTTTATACATTTTTAATACCATTTCATTATATATCAAATTTCAACATTTTTTCAGCTATTTATACAAGAATTAAGTAGAATTTTGTCTTTCTGTTACAAAAGGTTTTATTTTGTTAAACACGAGACATATTCCTGGCATAAAAAGTAAGGTGCTACGATGTGTTTTAGAGTTTGTAAAAAAATAACTGTTTAGGATTTGTTTGGTTGCTTTGTGTATGTACACTATTTCTCTTTTATAAAAGAAAAATCCTGCTTTGCAGCAGGATTTTATTAGAGGTAACAGACCTTTAGATGATGATTAAATTCGACTTCTTCATTGAGTAATTGTGACACGAACTGCATGCCATATTTATTTAAATAATAAGCGACGTTCCAGATTCGTTCTTGAGGAGCTCCATTAGGACGAAGTGCACACTCAATTTTATTGTATTTCGTATGCGTTACATCATGCTTAATGAGCTGTTTAGATTCGACAATTTTTTGAACAGTCTCCATTTGCTTTTGAAGAATTGCTCGATTTTTCAATAGAACTTCTTCAAACGTTTTGTCTTCTTTTTGAACATTTTCACGAAGAGTTTTATGAATTTCTTCTATTTTTTCTTTCGCTTCATTAAAGTATCCTTCATAAGGATTACGAACTTCTGCACGTAGCCATGCTTCTCGCTCTGTAGCTACTCCTTGTACAACTGCTTTTTCTGAATTAATATTTAGTTCTTCTAAATATTTAGCAATGTTACGCTCTACTAACGTATAAGATAGGCGAGGAACAACCGGAGGCATAGTAAAGTTAAAGATATTAAACGCTTGCTGTAACTCTGCCCAATACGCTACTTCACCAGGTCCAGCAACAAAAGCTAATGTTGGAAGCAGATATTCTTGCATTAACGGACGCGTCACTACATTATTGCTTAATAAATGTGGACTTTGCTTTGCAATCTGAATGAGGTTTTCTTTTGAAAAAGACACTTCATCTTGCTTCCCTTTAAAATTCTGAGCTTCATCTCTCTCTAACAAGCTGCGGTTTCCCTCATGAGAATAGAAAAGATGTGCTGTTTCACTTCCAACGTCAATCACCTTTTTATAGTCATCGCTTAACTTTTTCTGCTGAGCCATAACGGACTGAGAAAAGGCTTCATTTTGCTCGATTAGCTGAATAAAGAACGAGGATTCAATTTTACGCAATTCTTCCGAAGCAGCATCCATTAAAATTAAGCCATACTCCGTAAACAACTTTGTCGTTAAATACGCAAAAAAATCGGTAAAGGTTTGAGATTGCTGAAGCGAGCATTTTAAAAAGGCCAATACTTCTTTTGTATGCTCTGTTTCACCAAACAGTTGAAACAAGCTATCAATCCACTCACTACAGGCTGCTTGGTTTATGTTAACATTGGAAACCATATCTTTGGTTTTCAGCGACTGCTTAAACGTTTTTTTAAGCATTTGCCCTTTTTCTTCCACATAAACATGATTAATTTCAGCAAAATCATGATCTTCTCCTGCAATCCAAAATACTGGTAGTACAGGTACTCCCAGCGCTTCTTCTTGCTGTTTCGCTAACAAAATGATTGAAATAACTTTATGGATTGTGTATAGAGGTCCTGTCAAAAGCCCTGCTTGCTGACCACCTACCACGACAACACTGTCTTGGTCACGAAGCTGTTCAATGTTCTCCAAGGTTTTGTTTGACGCATTTAGCTTCTTATTGAATCCCGTCAAGTACTCAACAAGCTCTTCTCTTGGATGAGTATAGCTTTTCAGATCATGTAAGCGCTCTTTATAAACATCACTTTTATGTATATTGTAATGAAAGTATGACATAGCTTGGTTGCTACCTTGTATATATTCTTCTGTTAACTTGTTCGTTGCTGATAAAGAGACATCTGTAATCTCCATGAAAGAACTTCCTTTCTATAACTAATACTTGTTCAGTTTACCTAGCTTCATTATCCATATTGTTTCTCGACACGTCTAGTAACATGCTTCATAACTTTAATAATTCAAAGATTAGGCCGCTAACAACTAATAACACATGTGAAAACAAAAAGAAAAAGAAGCTGATTCGAAACATCCCTTTTGTCATTCTTTTCAGCTGTAAGTCTTTCTTCACCTGCCAGTTTATAAGCATCACAATCATCGCCAAAACGAGCAGCACTAAAATAATCAGCCACAAAAAAGACTGGTTGAAAATTTGCTTGGCAAAGTAGTGCGTGGATACAATTAAAAAAATTGTTGAGACATATGTAGAGATGTGAACTGCTTTACGCCGATTTTTCATCACTTTTTTGAGTAGAGTGTATAATACAAAAAAACCTACCACTGGCAGCGTGATAAACGTAGCCAAGATGCTTACAACTAAGCTCCCCATTCACGGTCACCTTCCTTCACTTTCACTATCTTCCAACCCTAATATTCCATTATATACAAAGTGGATAATAGGAGTATTAATTTGGCGCTTAGCCGCTTCTTCTAAAATATAGCCTAATATGGATTCAACTTCTGTTTTTCTTTGCTGTTGAAGATCTTTCCTCATTGATGAATAATTTTGAGCTGTTTTTTCACAAACATCTACTACTCGATTCCAATAGGCTGTTGGGTCTTTTAATCGTAACACAGCATGCAGCTCATTAAAAACGGCTTTCGCTGTTTTATAAAAATAGGAATTATGTATGATTTCACCGTTATTCACTCGGTAAAGAGCTGTTAAAGGGTTGATTACTGCATTCACAACAAGCTTTTGAATAAGCATTTCATACCAATCATTCTCCTGCATAAATGCAAACACATCAGAATGAAACCGTTGAAAGGAAATTAAATCCCCTCCTTTAAACAAAGCAACACGCGTGATGCCAACTCCTGAATGAGTCACCACATCATCTGTTTCTTTCATCGCACCATGCTCAACAACTCCTAAATAGATGGTACGCTGAGGAAGACGTTTTGCCAATGTAACATGACTCATTCCATTTTGAAGGAATAATACCGATGCATGCTTTGGAGCCTTCATTAAGTAAGGAATAATATCTTTAATGCTATATTGCTTAACTGCTACCACAATTAGTTCATAATGCACAAAGGCTTCATCAAGTCTTAAAACCTTCGCATCCACCTTTACCTTTTTCACATTTTTTTTACGCTTTAGCGTTATTCCATGTTCACGCACTTGGTCTGCTTGCTCTTTTCTTCTCGTATACAGAGTAACTTGAGCATGATCAGCCAAGTATGCGCTCACCAAAAGGCCGATTGCGCCCCCTCCAATTACTGCTATCTTCATTAGGCTTTCCTCATTCTATTAGTTTGTTTTCTTACCATATACCTAAACCATTCATGAACCATGTAAGATATTGAACACTTACCTTTACATAAGTAGCACAGATTCTATTAGTTTAGCAAACATTTTTAATCATTAAAACAACATCTCTTCACATAAAAAGCTAGGCAAGAAATACTCACCTAGCTTTTCTATACTATTCATTTTTGTTCGTTACACTGGATATACAGGGTGTTTTCTTCGAACTTCCGCTATTGTTTTTGTTTCATAATAAGCAAATCGTTCAATTAAAGTTTGGCGAAGGTCATTAGCTGGCACGATATCGTCAATAATCATCTCGGAAGCTAGCGTGTATAAATCAATATGCTCTTTGTACTCTTGTTGCTTCTGCTTAATATACAGCATTCGCTCTTTTGGATCGGTAATCTCATTAATTTTATTGGAATAAACAGCGTTAACCGCTGCTTCCGGTCCCATTACGGCAATTTGTGCTGTAGGAAGGGCAATGCAGCAATCCGGTTCAAATGCTGGCCCTGCCATAGCATATAGTCCGGCTCCATATGCTTTGCGCACCACCACAGAGATTTTTGGAACAGTCGCAGAACTCATAGCAGAAATCAATTTTGCACCATGACGAATAATACCTGCTCTTTCCACTTTTGTTCCAATCATAAAACCTGGTACATCAGCTAAGAATAAAAGCGGAATATGGAATGCATCACATAGCTGGATAAACTTCGCCCCTTTATCAGCGGAGTCAACAAAAAGTACGCCACCTTTTATCTTTGGCTGATTTGCAATAATACCAACAACTTTGCCATCCATCCTTGCAAGACCTGTAATGAGTTCGGGTGCAAATAACTTCTTAATTTCATAAAATGTTCCTTCATCAATTAACGTATCAATTGCATCATACATATCAAACGGAACGTTTTGGTTTTCAGGAATTAACTCTCCTAGTGTTTTGGACGTCTTAACAGGTAACTTCCCTTCAAGCACAGCTGGCTTTTCGTGAAAGCTTTGAGGAAAATAACCAAGGTATAATTTTGCTTTTGAAATTGCTTCTTCTTCAGAATAAACAAGCACGTCTCCACAACCGCTCACACTACAGTGCATGTGAGCACCACCCATCTCTTCTAACGTCACTTTTTCTCCAATAACCTTTTCAGCCATTCGTGGCGATCCTAAATACATTGAAGCGTTTCCATCAACCATAATGACGATATCACAAAACGCAGGAATGTAAGCTCCTCCTGCCGCAGAAGGACCAAATAATAAACAGATTTGCGGAACTACCCCCGACATACGCACTTGGTTATGAAAGATTTTCCCCGCCCCTCGTCGATTCGGAAACATGTCTAATTGATCCGTAATTCGAGCTCCTGCTGAGTCAACTAAATATAGCATTGGTACCTGCAGCTTTTCAGCAGTTTCTTGAATACGAATAATCTTTTCAACTGTTCTTGCTCCCCAAGACCCTGCTTTAATTGTTGAATCGTTCGCCATTGCGCATACCGTTTGACCGTTCACCTTGCCGATGGCTGTAACAACACCATCAGCTGGTAAGCCTTTAGCTTGATTATTAGCAAACATCGCGTCTTCTTTATACTCACCTTCATCAAACAATAAAGCCAAACGATCTCGAACAAATAGTTTATTTTGTTGCTTTAACTTTTCATGATATTTTGCGTCTCCACCTGCTCGAATTTCTTCACATTTATCTTCATAACGCTTTTGTAAATCATTTGTATGTATCATACGCTCACTCCTTTCAAGAAATTGTCATTAATACATCGCCTTCATTTACAAAGTCTCCTACACCGACTAAAATTGCATCAACTATTCCTTCTTCACTGCTTTCAATTGGAATTTCCATTTTCATCGATTCAAGAATAATTAATACCTGACCTTTTGTCACAGAATCTCCTTCTGATACATGAATATTTAACACCATTCCCGCCATCGTTGCTGTCGTTTCTTTCATTTTTAGTCCTCCTTTTTCATTTCAAAACTTCTGTCAATACCGCTGTATTGTATTTTCCAGCTACATACTGCTCTGCATTTAATAATTGTTTAAACAACGGTAAGTTTGTTTTAACCCCTTCAATTGATGCCTCAGTAAAATATGCTTTAGCAAGCTCAATTGCGTTTTCTCTCGTACGACCAGTGACAATAACCTTCGCAATCATTGGATCATAAAAAGGTGTTACTTTGTCTCCGCTATCATAACCTGCATCCACTCGAACATAAGAACGCTCTGGAAGCGAAAACTGCGTAATTTGTCCAGGAGCCGGTAAAAACGTTACAGGGTCTTCTGCATATACTCGAAACTCTACCGCGTGGTTGGTAAGCTGAACCTCTTCTTGTTGCAAAGGTAGCGCGTCGCCTCTAGCAACTAAGAGTTGCCACTTTACAAGGTCTAGTCCCGTCACTTGCTCTGTAATGGGATGTTCAACTTGAAGTCTAGTATTCATTTCTAAGAAATAGAAATTTTCCTGCGCATCCACAATAAATTCAATAGTGCCAGCATTATAATACTGAACTGCCTTAGCAGCAGCGACGGCCGTCTCATACATACGTTGTTTTGTATCAATAGATAGCGATGTTGCCGGGGCTTCTTCAATCACTTTTTGGTTGCGACGCTGTACGGAACAATCTCGTTCAAAAAGGTGCACTGCATTTCCAAGCTGGTCTCCAAAAATTTGAACTTCTATATGCCTTGCATCCGTGATTAGCTTTTCAATAAATACTTCTTCATGGCCGAAATATGCTTTAGCTCTCGCTTTTGTGGATTCATATGTCGTACGCAGTGATTTTTCATCATCACAGCGTACCATTCCAATGCCTCCACCGCCACCGCTAGCTTTCAACATAACGGGATAACCAATAGCTTGAGCTATCTCACACGCTTCTTCAATATCAGCTACAGCCCCTTCGCTTCCAGGCACAACGGGAACGCCTGCTTCTTTCATAATTTTTCTAGCCCTTACTTTATCACCCATATCCGCTATAACTTTTGGCGATGGTCCAATAAAAACAAATCCTTCTTCTTCCACGCGCTTGGCAAATGTGCTATTTTCCGATAAAAATCCGTAGCCTGGATGAATTGCATCAACGTTTTCTTGATGAGCAATTTCTAACAAGCGCTCAATATTTAAGTACGATTTTTGAACAGGAGGTTCTCCAATTTCATAAGCAACTGTAGCAGCTTTAACATAAGGTAGATTTTCATCGGCTGTAGAGTGAACAGCAACAGTTTGTATATTCATCGTATGACAAGTTTTAATAATACGATGAGCAATTTCGCCTCGATTAGCGATTAAAACTTTTTTCATTGTATTTCTTCTCCCTTCGCTGCAGTATAAAATATTCTCAAGTCTATTCAAAACCATGGTATGATAAGACTAAAAGAGAAAAAAATCTCCCAAAACGTATAATTCTACAATTTTCTTAAAATCCCTTTATTTTTTGTAAACGCTTACTTTTTTTATTCTCATCTATCTATCCTATATTTAAAAATTTATTCATATGCTATACAAGCAGCTCATTTCTAAGGAGTGATTGATAATGTATGAGGTACAGCAGTTGCGAATTAACTATAAAACACTTGAAGAATTTAAGCAGTTTAAGCAATACGAGCTCCAAGAATTGTCCATGTTAGAAGAATTAAATGCCCAAATATCTGAAAACGAAATTCATTCTCCATTCTACGGTATTTACATTGAAAATCGTCTTGTAGCTCGAATGAGTTTATACCGACAATCTAAAAAGCATGATCACTACTTCAAGCCACACCAGCCTTACCTTGAAGTATGGAAACTCGAAGTACTCCAAGAATTCCAATCAAAAGGACTAGGTACGAGATTAATTGAATACGCTAAATCTTTTAACTTGCCTATTAAAACAAACCCACGAGTTCATTCCAATCAGTTTTGGACAAAAATGGGCTTTGTTCCGGCTGCTTATGATTTAGAGCGAGATTTAGGAGAAAACCCAATGCTTTGGTGTCCAGAAGGCGTATCAACCTCAAAATAATAGATAATATAAAAAAGCCCTTGAACCTTCTCTATCTTTGAGCTACACCGCGATAAAGAGTCAAGGGCTTTTATATAAATGAAGTGCTACGCTTTATTATTTATTTTCAACTCGTTCTAAATTACCGTTTTTCTCCATTTGAAATTTAACTTTTCTACTTTTTTCATCTTCTTTTAGAACAACCATCTTACGAGCTCTTTCCATAATTTCAATCAGTGCTTTATAATCTTCTTCCACCGTATATAAGTTACTTTCCAACACTTTTTTCTCTTTTTCAAGAACCGTTACTTTTTCCTGTAACTGTTCAAGTTTATGCTGCAACTCCTCATTTGCTTCCAGCAACTCACTCGACTGCTGCTGAATTTGTTCAATCGACTCTAAGTAACGAATAACCTCACTTAACGACGTAATCGATTGACCATCTATATATGAGAAGCGCACGGGCTGTTCTTCATCTTTTGTGATCACGCGTGATTTTAGCTGTTTGCGTTGAATCTTCGCTATGTCAATACCAGTTTTGTATTGTTTGCGCACAAAAGAATTCCAGCGAAAGCCACAAGCTGCTGATGTTCGCGAAAGTTTCTTTCCCACTTCTTCAAATGCAGCAAGTTGTGTGCCACCTTCACGTATATGACGCAATACAATTTCAGCTAGTAGTAAATCTTCATCTTGAGTCCATGCATCTTGACGAGAAGAAGTCATTTTTCTATCCCTCCTTATCCGTACTTATTAAATAAGTATGCAACTACTAGATAAGATAGACTATTGTTCAACTTCTCAAGGCAGAAATTCTTAACTTGCCTTTTTCAAGATACTTTATTCATGCAATCAGCTTTATTAAGCCTTCTTTTGAAGTCGATTATTAACCGCTTGCTTGTGTTCTTCACTTTCCCAAAGCAAGCTACAATGATCAATTTCTGTTTCCATTCGTTTCCACAAACCAACTTGGCTCCATTTTGCAATCGGCATTTGCTTATATGCAGTCAGCACAGCGCTAGGCTTTGTAATAATTGGAAGTAACCACTCTTCACAGCGCATCGCTAGCTCTTGGTATGACGTTACATAAGATAAAAAGCCGACCTGCTTGGCACGCTCCACGCTGTAGATTTGAGAGCTTGTCAACATTTCCATTGCATCTGAGTAACGAAGCTTTTCAAATAAAATCGTGCCGCCCCCCCAACCCGTTGTAATACCTAAGTCTCCTTGTATAAAACCAAACTCACTATGAGCTGCGCTGATGCGAAAATCACAAGCAATCGCAATTTCACACCCGCCCCCAACTGCTGTGCCGTTTAATAAAGCTACCGTGGGTTTTGGTAATATAAGCAATTCATATAAAATTCTTCCCATTCTCTTTAACATACTCTCCGCTTCAGCCGCCGTTTCAAGGGCATGAAAAGCTGAAATGTCTCCACCACTACAAAAGGCTTGTGAACCCGCTCCTGTAATTACCAACGCTTTAATATGAGGATTCGCTTTCACTTCAGATATAGCCTTCTCTAAAGAAGTCATCACCTCATAATCCACAGCATTTCGTTTCTCGGGGCGATTAATAATAAATGTGCTAATGCCGTTGTTATCTACAAAAAACTTTGTCTTTACCAATGTCTGTTCCCCCTTTTTCATCTTCACTCAACTTTTTCATAAGTAAAGAATTCGAGAAGCGAAATATAAACTCCTGCATCTTCCCTTAGAAAAGCAGTCATCACAAACCTTAAAGAACGTTTTAATGCAAAAATAAAAGACCCTTCAACAGGGTCTTTTATTTTTGCATTATTTGTTTACTACGTCATTTCCTTTGTAAGTACCACAAGCCTTACATACACGGTGTGATAGTTTCATCTCGCCACAATTTGAGCACTCTACCATACCAGGAACTTGTAGTTTAAAGTGCGTACGACGCGTTCTTTTCTTCATTTTAGATGTTCTTCTAAAAGGTACAGCCATTATTCCCACCTCCTTAAAAGAGTTTTTAATCATATGAAGGCCCGAAAGCCGGATCTTCTCGTTAGTTATTTTCTTTGTTTTTAAAGAAATTTTCTAATACCGCTAAACGTGGATCGACTTTTTCCTGTTGCTCTTCTTCCGTTACAACTTCCCAATCTTTTCCTGATTGAGGAGCAGCACCTTTCTGTTGTTGATCATCACTAAAAACTTGAAGAGGAATTTCCACAATAATTAATTCCTTAATAAGTGGAATTAAATCCACTACTTCACCTTCAACGACTCTCATTTCACCGTCATCTTCATAATCGGCGTCACTATTGAACAGAAAAGTTTCCGTTGCTTCAATAGAAAAAGGATACGGAACATCGACTAATGTACGAGCACAAGGCAATGTCATTTCTCCAGAAATTTTTAGATGAAATGTGACTTTTGAAGAACTAATATCAGCTCTTCCTTTCACATGTACATCTGACATGCGACGAATCTGTGGATCGGTATTAACAAATTCCTTACCGTCTACGATTTCGTCAAAAGTTAATCCTTTATTTTGCAACTGGTACAACTGATGTATTGTCCATTTCATTGTTAATCACCTCAAGGCAACAAAGGTTATTATAGCTTTCACAAGATTATTTGTCAATATTTTTTCTTTACACTATAATGTACTTAAATTTATTTTTTTCTTTTCATAATCCTTACGCTAAAACTGTTCAATCGCACTTGAAAATTTAATAAAAGGAGACTCATTATGCAAGCTGTAGGAATTATAGTTGAATACAACCCTTTTCATAATGGCCATCATTATCATTTGCAAAGTGCAAAAGAAGAAACAAATGCTGATTGCGTTATCGCAGTGATGAGCGGTCACTTCTTGCAACGCGGTGAACCTGCTGTCGTATCAAAGTGGGCTCGTACGAAAATGGCTCTAAAAGCTGGTGCCGACCTTGTCATTGAACTACCTTATGCATTCTCTACTCAGCAAGCTGATACGTTTGCAAACGGTGCTGTAGCCATCTTAGAACATCTTAAAGCTTCGTATGTATGCTTCGGCAGCGAACATGGAAACACGCAGTCTTTTCTTAAATTCAGCAGACTTTTAAAGGAGCATGAACACGCTATAGATGCGCATGTACAAAGCTATTTAAAAGTTGGAAATAGCTACCCAAAAGCTCTTTCCCTTGCTATGAAAAACATTACTAATGAACAAATTGGTTTAAATATGGAACAACCAAATAACATTTTAGGCGTAAGCTATGTAAAGGCTATTGAAAAACAGCATGCATCTATTAAACCACATACGATTACTCGAATTCAATCCCATTATCACGATAAAATGCTTTCTGAGACGGAAATTACAAGCGCAACAAGTATTCGTCATGCTTTATTCCAAGATATCATTGATGTTAAGGACTTATCACGCTATATGCCTAACCCTGTTATTCAAGGTCTAAAAGATTATCAAACACAAATTGGCTTTTTACATAACTGGGAGCTCTATTTTCCATTTTTAAAGTATCAACTCATGACCCATTCACCCGAGTCTCTTCAAGCCATTTACGAAATTGAAGAAGGTATTGAATATCGCTTATTAAACGCCATAAAAGAAGCACTATCCTTTGAAGACTTTTTAAGTAAAGTAAAGACAAAGCGCTATACGCGTACACGCCTTCAACGGATGTGTGTTCACATTTTGACGAACACAAAAAAAAATGAACTATCCAAGTCGCCTTCAACCGCTTATATTCGATTGTTGGGCATATCTCAAATCGGCAGGCTGTATATGAAACAAATAAAAAAAGACGTGTCTGTTCCTATTGTATCCACTGTATCTCAATGTAAACACGTAGACTTATCACTTGATATAAAAGCTACAAATATCTATAGTTCACCTTTACAAGAGCCCATACGCTCTCAGTTTTTAAAACAAGAGTATACGCAGCCACCGATCATGATTTAAAAAGGCGGAGTAAGTCGGTACCGACTCACTCCGCCTTTTTTACTTTATCCAACTTTTCTAGATATTCAATCGCATCATTAAACGTATCAACTGGAACGATTTTCATATCGGTATCAATTTTTGCTCCCGCCTGTACGGCTTCCTTATAGTTCGAATTAGCCGCTCCTTGCTGATTAGGCGCAAAAAACACTTCTGCTCCCTCTTTATCCGCGGCCACAATCTTTTGAGAAATTCCTCCAATAGGACCTACAATCCCTTTATCGTTAATAGTCCCCGTACCCGCAATTTTATGTCCTTTTGTTATATCTTCTTTTACAAGCTGATTATAAATTTCAAGTGAAAACATCAAGCCTGCAGAAGGTCCACCAATCTTTTCAGTATCAATCTCTACATCTGGCTCTACGTCCACTTCGCGACTGGTTTCTAAGGATATTCCTAACCCAAAGCGCGTTTGATCATCTGGAAATGAGGCTAGAGGAAGCTCTATTATTTTTTCTTCATCATTTCGTAAGATGGTTATCGCAACCTTATCCCCTTTTTTCTTCTTCGCTACGTATTCAATTAACTCCTCTGCTGTCTCAATAGTTTGACCATCTACTGCCTTTACAATATCTCCAATTTTAAGCTTGCCATAAGCAGGCATATCCGGTACTACTGTAACAATATAAACACCTTTATTCTCAAACTTAATTTCTTTGTTTGCCGCATTGTATGCAACAATGACGGCCGCATCTTTGGACGTATCCATCATATGTAATTGCCTTACCGTATAATCGCTATCACTTTCTCCTTGCTGCAAAATATCTTCTTCAGGATACAAGTGATGAAAGTCTTGAATATGAGCCATAGCATACGATAAAGGCGTCGCCCTTCCCATTCGAACCGTGGTTAACATAAAGGCCCCTTGCTCTTCATACCCTCCTTGCACATTAATAATAGGCTTTAGCTCCTGTGCTATGCCAGGCTTTGTAATATAATAAGGTAAGGGATAAAAAAATAACATAGCAATTGTTAGCACTAATGCTATGTAGGATAAAATTCTAACTCTTTTCTTCACCTGTGTGATTCTCCTTCCACTTTTCAATAGCTTCTTGAATAAACGGTAGATGCTCAATTGCAGCTTGTTCACCGATTTCAATAATTTCTTTAATATTTGTAAACGCTCGCGAACTAAACGTTTCTACTTTAGGGCGAAGCATTACATCAGACGCAATTGCTCGATTTATTACAAGCTCGTCTTGAAGAATATCTAGGCTCTGTAAAATAACGTCAAAAATTGATGTGATTTCTGCATTTCTTTTCACATGAGAGACATCGACTGCAAGCACAATATCTGCTCCCATCTCTCGTACAATTGATACCGGAATCCGATCGATGACCCCGCCATCTACTAGCAAGCGTCCATTTACATTCTCTGGTGCAAAGATACCCGGAATGGAAATGCTTGCTCTTACAGCTTGTGCAACTGAGCCCGTTTTGAAAATGACTTTCTCCCCAGCTTTTAAATCCGTAGCCACAATGGCAACTGGAATATTTAAATCTTCAATCTTTTTATTTTTGGTTAGGGCTTTTACCAAGGATTTAATACGATTCCCCGCAATAAATCCCATTTTAGGGATTGTAAAATCTAAATAATATTTTCTTTTAAAGGTAAGTGCCATTTTATATAGTTGACTCATTTCCGTACCAGATGCATACATAGCCGCAACCAAAGCACCCATGCTGCTACCCGCCAAATAGTGAATAGGGATATTGTTTTCCACCAGAACTTTAATGACCCCAAGGTGAGCAAACCCTCTTGCTCCTCCTGACCCCAATGCCAATCCAATCGTTGGGCTTTTCATAGTTAGGCCCCCTTACTAATCACTTGTTTTATTCAGTATATACGTCTGCCGCTATAAAGTGAAACTTGAGCACGTAAATAATCATTTTTATCTTTAGCTTAACCAAGAAAGTAGAGAAAGAAAACGTGGTCTAAACGATTAATTAGCATAAATTGGACTAACCAATTCGTATATTGATATATAGAACATGTACCTGCTGTATCGTATGCAGTTTAAAAGGAGAGGGAATAGAATTGAATAAATCCATGTTAAAAACGATTGTGTTAGGAGGAACCGCTTTAACGCTTACCTTTGCCTTACTCACTTATCCAAAAGAAGCACTGGAAGCCTCAGTGCGAGGATTAAATACATGGTGGAAGGTCGTATTTCCATCATTATTGCCTTTCTTTATTCTTTCCGAATTATTGATTGGATTCGGAGTTGTCCGCTTTATCGGATCAATATTAGAACCTTTGATGCGCCCATTATTCCGAGTTCCAGGGGTCGGAGGATTTGCGTTAGCAATGGGAATGGGTTCTGGATTCCCTTCCGGAGCAAAGATCACCGCTCGATTACGGCAAGAAGAACAGTTATCAAAAACGGAAGCTGAACGCCTTGTTTCTTTCACCAACTCCTCAAACCCTATATTTATCTTTGGAGCAGTTGCGGTCGGCTTTTTTAGCAACGCAGCAGTGGGGATAATCCTTGCTTTTGCACACTATCTCGGAAACATTCTAGTAGGACTTGTTATGCGCTTTTACGGAAAAAAGGCTGATACAACATATTCTGCTTCCACTCAGCGTCCGTCTCTTATTCAAGCCTTTAAAGAAATGCACGAAGCCCGCATAAAAGATCAAAGGCCCATCGGTAAGCTTTTAGGTGATGCTGTGTTATCATCAGTTCAATCTTTATTAATGATCGGTGGATTTATTATTTTATTTTCTGTTTTAAACAAGCTGCTGTTTGTCATGAACATTACAACGTTTATAAGCAGTAATCTTTCATATTTATTTAGTTTACTTCAACTTTCAACGGCACTAAGCCTTCCCTTTATATCAGGACTTTTTGAAATCACAATGGGCAGTCAATTGACTAGCCAAGCAGCAGAATCCACTCTATTTCAACAAGTCATTATTGTCAGCTTTATCCTAGGCTTCAGTGGTTTTTCTGTTCACGCTCAAGTTGCCAGTATTCTTGCTGAAACAGATATTCGATTTTTCCCATTTTTTTGTGCACGCTTGATGCACGGACTATTTGCTAGTATCCTTGCTATCTTAGCATGGAAACCTTTTGAACAAAATATTCTATCTCAGGCTCAGTGGTCTCCACACGCTTTGCCTACTTTTTTGCAGGAAGGCACAACGAGCTGGAGCCAAATCTACTTTGAATTTTGCACCCTATATGGGCCAACGTTTACCATTTTATTGCTATTCACTTATTCCTTGTTATATATGAAACGTCACTTTCCGCTAAAATAAACGACAAAAACGCCATCCATTCCTATAGCAAGCTAAAATAAACGTTTGCGTAAGAATGTAATGGCGTTCTATCAATTAGCTGAAAACTTCTTAGAGAGCGCTTCTTTCACAACCGGAGGCACAAGCTCTGATATATTGCCACCATATTTAGCAACTTCCTTTACAATGCTAGAACTTAAGAAAGAATATTGATTATTCGTCATCATAAACAATGTTTCAATCTCTTTATCTAACACACGGTTTACAGATGTTATCTGCATTTCATATTCAAAATCCGATACCGCTCGTAAACCGCGTAAAATAGTGCTAGCTTGCTTTTGTTTTGCATATTCCATCAGCAAGCCACTATACGATTCTACTACTACATTTGGAATTGATTCTGTTACTTGCTTTAGTAGTTCAATTCGCTCTTGCACTGTAAACAATGGGTTCTTGGATGAGTTGTTTAATACAACAACATACAACGTATCAAACACGTTTGAGCCTCGCTTAATAATGTCTAAATGACCGTTCGTTACAGGATCAAAGCTCCCTGGGCAAACTGCTATGCTCCCCATAAAAATCCCCTTTCTCTTACGTAAAACAATTGTTATACTTCTTCAGGTTGCTTATATGTATAAATTGATACACCGATAATTCCATAGTTTTCACTTTTTATCTTTTCGAACTCATTAATTTCATCTGGAAGCACTACGTCATTTGCATGTTCTGCAACGATGACACCTGAGGATTGCAACAGTTTATGCTTACTAATTGTTTCGATAAGCGCTTTCAACTTTTGTGCCTTGTACGGTGGGTCGAGTAAAATTAAGTCAAACTGTAGCTCTCGCTTAATGATGGCTTTTAGTGCTCTTTCAGAATCGTTGCGATATACTTCTGCTTGCTCTTGTAAACTACATGTTTGCAAATTACTTTTTATCGTTTGAATAGCTTTACCGTCTCGATCTACGAAAATTGCTCGGTCTATTCCTCTGCTTAGCGCTTCAATACCTAAGCCTCCACTGCCTCCAAATAAGTCAAGAGCTATTCCACCTTCAAAAAAAGGACCAATCATATTAAAAATAGCTTCTTTTACTTTATCTGTTGTAGGACGAGTGGAATTACCTGGGACTGCTTTTAACGAATGCCCTTTACAGCTTCCAGCTACTACTCTCATGTCTATCACTACCTTACTTTTACTTGCTTATTCTTCATTATCCTAACACAAAATTAACTATAAAAACTAGCGGAAATAAACTTTTTCCATTTTTATGGTACAAAGCGACGTAAACAATGACAGGAATAGAAGTTTTACTCCCAGTATGTATAAAACAAGAATTAGAGGACATACTACTTACCAACAACATCATCGAACCGATGTTGTTGCCAACCGCGGAGAAGGCTTACGTTTCCCCATAAGTTCTTCCTCCGGTTTCTCCTCTCCCTTTGCCTTCGTAAGCAACAATGCAATCTATACTGAGATTGCATGAGCTTAATTGAAGGACCCTGTGATGCGTAGTTACAGGGCTTTTTTTTATTTACTCTGCAAAAATTCAATGTTACATTAAACTTGACTGTAAATAAAACGAAAGGAGATTAAGGATGATTCAACGTTTTATTGAGCTTGGACAAGGTTACTCAGATATCTATGAACTATTCGAAATTGCAAAGCACAATACGCACCGCCTACAGCACTTTATCATGCTGCGTACCGTGATAGACAATCAGCCAAAAGCATCGTTCGTTGTTGTGTTACATCCAACAACTGAAGGGAAATTCCAGCCTCTTTATGTTTGTCGAGAAGGAATTACTCTATCAGAAACGAAAGCAAATAAACGCGTCGAGCTGTTTGAACAATTAGCTAATTCCTTAGATAAAAATATAATTGTATTAGACGTTAAGCCGTCTACAATGTTTTCAGAAACAGAACTTTATTACCAACATTTAATTGGCATTTTGCGTATGAACCGATGTATTTCACCCTTGCAATAAACGTACATAAAAAAGAGTTTGGGACATAACAAAATGATGGCTTCTAAAAGACGAACACTAGCTGTTCCTATCTCTTTGGTTTGTCTCAACACGTTCGTTCCATTGCGCTACGGCCACTCGCTTTTCGCGGGGAGGAACCTGAGCTTCTTCGCTGCGCTGCGGGATCTCCGTTTTCCCTCTCTTTCCCGCAGGAGTCGAGTGTCCTACGCTCCATTCCACCCTGTTTCCAACATTATTTTCACAATCAACAAAAAACCTGAACGATTAAAAGTTATGAACTCTCAATCGTTCAGGTATAGTAAGGACTGAACTACTTATGTCCCAGCCTCTTTTTACTATATACCAATCTTGTAGTCGTACTCTTTTGCTTTATCGGGCTTTGAATTTTCAAATTCAGTTTTTAATTCTGGTCGGTAAGAAAGCAATATTTTTTTCACAAAAGGTAGCGACTGAATACGCTCCATTGTCTTTTCAATTCCATCCTGATTGCAATACAACACAACGTATTTTAGTTCTCTTGAAACATACTGTACATTCCCATACTTACGAAGTGCTTTTGCTTGCTTCACAGAATGCACATATGCAATAAGTCCTTGACGATTAACAAACATAATAGCTTCCCCTTTTACATAGGTTAAAATAGTTTTATATGAAACTGAAGTAGGTGAGTTATGTATGACGTTAGATGACGTTTGGTCTTCCTTTTTTTCTCATTTTACTAGGAATAAATTAATTGAACAAGTAGAAAAAAAAGAAATTACGCATGTTCCGTTCCTTTACATTACATCAAGCAAAGGTGATCGGCATCAAATTGAAAAATGGATTCATATAGCCTCTGAGACAGCTACCACAAATGCAAAAGTAACGTGGCAAACGGAGTTTGTTCGCCACGCCACTTCAATATACGTCTACCGTCACCGCTTCTTTGTTCCTCAAAGAAAATCATTCTGTTGTGGAAACGTGTGCGGTACCGATTGTACGCGACTGAGGTTGTAACGCTTAGGCGCTACAGCCACAGCTTCCACCGGCTCCACATCCTCCGCCACAGCTACTTCCTGTATCGAAAAATGGATTGCCTGTTGGAACTTTTATATGTTCTGACACAGATTGTCCAATAATAACACTAATCTCATCTAAAAGCTTTTGTAGCTCATTTTCCGCTTTTTTAAACGCAGCAATCGTATGCTGTAAATCTACAGAGCGCTTAATATCGCGCATTTGCTTTGTAATGGATTTATAATCGGGATGATATTTACCAAACCGCTGGACATCTTCGTATTGCTCTTTCATTTTACCGAATTCAGCAATTAATTTCTGTGCTTCTGTGTCTTTATTTAATCTATTTAAACATTCGCGATAATGTTCAGCTACGTCCGAATGCAAAACCATATTTGCTAGCGCATCAGACTCATCAAGTAGCTCAATTGTTCTCATTGTTGTGAGCATCGTAAATATACACCTCCTGCTTTATCTTATCATGTTTCAGTTTCAAAAGAAAAAGAACATGCAACATTTTATTACATGTTCTTTTCATTTATACAATTTTAATTGTAAAAGATTCTTTTAAATCGTAACTTTCTTGCTCATTTTTCATCAGCTCAATCGTAATTTGATGAGAACCTTTTGGCAGTGCTTTAATGACAAAAGCAGCTTGCTTAATAGGATTGATTGCTTTACCGTCAACTTTCACTTCAAGAAAACCGTTACCATCGTTAAATGAAAATCCGTTAATAATACATTCCACATATACATTGGCACCTCTTACATGCTGATGTACTACTAATTGTTTCTCTGTACCTATCGTTTCCATGGCAGCTTGGCCTGAAAAGCTTACCATTTCTTTATTTGTTTCCGGCTTTGGTTTATCATTCTGACACCCTACAAGTGAAAAGATACAAGCTAGCAAGCATAATATAACACGCATTCAGATCATCCTTTGCAAATGTTTTATGCTTAGCTTTCGCACTAAGGTTCTTTTTTACTCAAAAAAAGCTTCGCAAAGACGAAGCTTTCTAACAAATTATTGATTTCTCATCGACTGAAACATGTGAAACATCATGTTTGCCATCTGAATAGTGTTTGAAAATTTTTCAACTTTATGAGGAATCGTCTGCTTATAATAGGTTTTTGACTCTAAGTCAAACTTTTCTAATTCATCTGGGTTTCTTGTCAAGCGACGATACCACATCGGCTGCTCCCGAATGAATTCATTCAGTTTTGGCTTAGAGCGGATATACTCATATACATCTTCCCGCATAATCTCCTAGTCCTTCCGAAAGCCAAATGGATTTCTTGGACCAGATGGCGTGCTGCGCGTTAATGATTTTGGTGATTGAAATTGCTGCAACACCTGCTGGATATTGGTAATGGCTGAATTAATATTTGTGATATGATTTTGCATTTGATCTAAGTCCATATTTTTGAAGGATGATACAATTGTGGACATGATGTCTTTTTTACTCTCTGCTTCTTCTGCCGTCTCTGGTTCTGTTTTCTCACCTTCAGAGCGATAAGTATCCCATATGGAATCTTCAGCCCCGAATAAGTACCAGTCTTCATATAGCTCTTTCCACGTTTTTCTTTGCGTTCGAACTTCTTCCACTAGCTTCGGATGTGCTTTAACAAAGTTTTTAAATTCTACAACAGATGGATGAACCTCTCGTTTTGTCTCATTCACAGTCACTCACCTCATACATATTAGCCTACTATAGTGTAGAATATGAGGGCTTGTTTGGTTCGCCTATTTTTTAATTTTTTTCATAAGCATGCTGTTTTTTTTGAAGCGGTAAAACCGCTAATATGTATGCTAACAAAATTGAAAAGATGCTCAACCAAAACGTAAAGTAACCAATTTGAGGGATATAGTCATTTAGCATGCTATACCTTGGCATCATAAAAAACACATAGTCGATAATGTCATTATGTAAAGTCCAAACAGCCGCAATTGCTAAATGCCAAAGCTTAATTCTGTAAAACGGTGAATACAATAAACCTTGAACAGCCATAGCACCGTGTGATCCCATAAGCATAAGCATGATGGCATCCATTTGCCCTGTTGTCAAATAGACAAGGAGATTCATTACAACTGCCCAAATTCCATATTTAAATAGCGTAATCATTGCTAAAGCTTCAAATAGTGGAAGTTGTTTTTTTAATAAAAAACCAATTAAAACAATAACAAAAAACAAGCTTGCTGTCGGACTATCTGGAACAAACAAAAGGAAACGAGCAGGAGTTTGTGACAGCTGATTCCCATACCAAATATAACCATAGATTGTTCCCAAGATGTTGACGATTAGTAAAAATGTTAAAAAACGCTTATCTTTTAACGTATACCAAAACCAACTCAACGTGAACACCTCTCTTTCGCTTCATATGAATTACGATATGACAATTTCTTCATCATTATAAAGTTATTTTCCAAAAAAAAAATGAGTTTGGGACATAACAAAATGATTGCTTCTAAAAGACGAACACTAGCTGTTCTCATCTCTTTGGTTTGTCTCAACACATTCGTTCCATTGCGCTACGGCCACTCGCTTTCCGCGGGGAGGAACCTGAGCTTCTTCGCTGCGCTGCGGGATCTCCGTTTTCCCTCTCTTTCCCGCAGGAGTCGAGTGTCCTACGCTCCATTCCACCCTGTTTTCACAATCAACCAAAAAACCTGAACGATTAAAAGTTATGAACTCTCAATCGTTCAGGTATAGTAGAGGCTGAACTACTTATGTCTCAGTCTCATTTTTTTATTCTTCTTTCCCTATATTTGCTATAAACTCAGACAGCGTCTTTAACTCCTCATCCGAACCTTTAAAAATGCCAGCGGGCATACTACCTTGACCATTTTTAGCAATATCTGCGATTTCTTCAGCAGATAAATCTAATCCTGTTAGCGCTGGCGCTGCAGGTCCTCCCTGAAGATTTTCACCATGACAGGTTAAGCACGTCTGCTCTTGCATAATTTTGTAGCCGTCTGCTTCCGTATCAATCGCTACTTCTTCACGGATTTCCCCCTGAGCTTCTTTTGCTTCCCAATCCACACTTACAACTGACTCCCACGTTAAGTAAAATACCGCGGCTACTCCTAATAACATAAAGCCTGTTGCTAGCGGGCGCTTTGCTGGCCTTCTTTCAGGACCTCGATCAAGAAACGGTGCAAGCATGAGCGCACCAAAAGCGATACCTGGAATAATAAAGGCTCCAATAGCGTTATATGGACCTGAAGCATACGTATACTTTAAAAGCTGGTATAAAAACAAGAAATACCAGTCTGGTAATGGCAGGTATCCCGTGTCAGTCGGATCTGCAATCCGCTCCAATGGAGAAGGATGCGCGATAGTTAAACAAAGATAACCAATTAAAAAGACCGCACCTACCATCCATTCCTTTAATAAAAAGTTTGGCCAAAATGCTTCCGTTTTACCTGGAAATTCCGAATAGTCTTTTGGAATATTCGGTTTTCTTTCAGCAGGTACACGTGAGTCACCGACGAATTTCATCCCTTTACCACGATGCATGCCGATTCTCCCTCCCTTTCTTCACATATTTCTCACATATAAATTAAATTTTTTAACTTATAGTGGACCAGAAATACCTTGTTTACGAATCATTAAGAAGTGAGCACCCATTAATCCCAGCAAAGCACCAGGTAAGAAGAAGACGTGAATCGCAAAGAATCGAGTAAGCGTCTGGGCACCAACAATATCTGGATGTCCTGATAACAACGTTTTTATTTGTTGACCAATAATTGGCGTGGACTCAGCTATTTGTAGCCCTACTTTTGTAGCAAATAGCGCTTTCATATCCCATGGCAATAAATAGCCTGTAAATCCTAAACCTAACATAACGAAAAAGATTAAAACTCCTACAATCCAGTTTAGTTCTCTTGGCTTTTTATATGCTCCTTGGAAGAAAACCCGAAGTGTATGTAGAAACATCATGACAATAACAAGGCTAGCTCCCCAATGATGCATACCACGAACAATTTGACCAAATGCAACTTCATTTTGTAAATAATAAACAGATTCCCATGCATTTTTAATATCCGGTACATAGTACATCGTTAAAAACATACCAGATAAAATTTGAATAACGGTTACAAAAAACGTCAGGCCACCAAAACAATAAACAAACGCTGAAAAGTGGTGAGCTGGATTGACGTGTTCAGGTACTTCATGATCGGCAATATCACGCCATAATGGGGTAATATCAAGCCGCTCGTCTACCCAATCATAGATCTTATTTAGCATGCTCTATGCCCCTCCCCGTGGTTTGGCTTTTCCAAGATACAATGTACCATCTTTTACTTTTTGTACGTATCCATCTAGCGGACCCATCGGTGGAGTGCCTGCTACGTTCTTTCCGTCTTTGTAATATCTTCCGTCATGACACGGACAGTAAAACTGGTTTGGATGTGCTTTGTCACCAGCCCAGTTAACAGTACAGCCTAAGTGCTTACAAATTGGTGATAGAGCTACAATTTCTCCATCTTTATCTTTGTAAACCCAAGCTGAACGCGGTTCTTCCGACTCATGCCAACCGTCAACTTGATTTACTTTAAAGTCAACACGCTTCGGTTCAGCTGTGATGTCATCCACTTGTGCGACAGCCACTAAATCCTGGTCTACCCCTTTTTTCAACACTGGATCAACCGCAAACCTTACCATTGGCATGAGCATACCGGCAGCCATAAACCCTCCTACACCAGTAAGAGTATAGTTTAAAAACTGTCGTCTTGATACCCGATGGTCTTTCTCACTCATGATATTCCCCCCTCTATTAAAAGCTCAGCCCCTTGAACATAGTGTGGAAACATGATGATTTATTCTATTAAACTAGGACATTTTCATGATATATCAATATGCATGCAAGGTCAATATAAGCAACCCCTAAAACATGGAAATAACCTTTATTTTTCTAAATTTTTTGGTTATTTTTTGTTTACGCTTCCATTCTTATCTTATTAAGGTTTAGCTTTTCCACTTTTCCAAGAAATCTGGAATAATTTGTTCAATTTGATTTGCAACTACTCTTTGCTTATGAGCTTCTTCCATATGCTCTAAAGGAAGCGTTGGAATCCATATTAACTTTGATTCTAGCTCTTGATCATAAGCAATCCAGTCACGGTCATTCGTTAAGAAAAAAATATGCTTTGTCTCGCTAATACTCACTTGATTCTTCCAATCTATCAGATTCTTGAGAGCATGTTGAGCTCCTAATTGCTTTAAGTATGTAAAACTTGGTGCTAGTAGAACTCGTCCTTTAAATTGTCTTTCTAATTCTGATGTAATAATCGTTGTGTACTCGTTCATTGCTGCGGTTGTTTTCATGGCTGCTCCAAAATCAATTGGAATCAGCGGAATAATAATTGAATCTACATATTCTTTAGATTGTAGATATAATTCAACGTCTTTCACATGCCATTTCATTTACATTTCACCCCGTCATTGCTGTACATCTCTTTTTACATATGGAAAAAGAGATTGACTTTACTGCTACTGTAGCCAATCTCTTTTTGAATTATTTTGCTTGGTAATGCTTATTTAAATATGTCGTTAGACGCTCAAATTCTTCTCTGTTATTTTCGTCTAATGCTTTATCAATTAGCTCCATAACCTTTGAACGTTGGAAGCGTTGAATGGACTGTTCCAACACTTGCTCTGCAAAGAGCCGATCCTTTTCATTTGTTTGCACTGTTTTGGGCATATATGGGTTTTCTTCTAACACCGCAACATATTGTGTTGATGAATATAATGAGCGAAAATTAAGCTGAATATAAATGTCTTCATCACGATTTAATCGAATATCATGAAATGATTTTTCCGCATCCGTTGTCATGATGTTTTCTTTATAAAAGCGAAACGGTGGGTCTTCTACACAATGTGTTGACATGACCATTCCTCGAGGACAAAACTGTGCTTGCTCTACGAAGTGAACGCGCTGCATCAGTTGATCATGACTCATTAAATAGTTTAAAATCCATACACATTCTCGGCGTTTCAATTGATAATTTGTTAAAAACCAGCGAACAAATTCTTTCTTTTCGTTGACAGTAACAGGGGTCGTCATAGTCTCACTTCCCTCCTCTGTGTTTAATTACAGGTCTTAAACACCTTTTACAGATTAATATTCCACATGACAATTAGAAAATCCTTTGAACTATTATTTATTCTTCCAGTTGAAATAATATGTCTTGAATTTCAACTGATGATGGGTCTAAGACTAGTAATTTTTTAAACATTTCTTTGGCTTTTTCTCTATTTCCTTCTTCCAGTAGGAAATAGCCGTACTCTTCAAGAAACGCATATTCATCTAAGAAAACGCGAGATGCTGCTTCATAATGAGTTGCTGCTTTTTCATATTCTTCCGTTTCCTGATAAGCTTTTGCCAAATCCCAGTCAAAGTTTGGGTCATGCTCATTGTATTCATTAGCATGGGTAATTAACTCAATGACTTCTTCATATTTCTCCTGGCTCATATATAGCTTAGATAATGTTAAAATTGCTTCAACATATCCCGGATCCAATGCAATGGCTTGTTTAAAAGCAGCTTCTGCCTCTTCTTCTATACCGCGCTTCAACGCAATTTTCCCTTTAAAGAAATAAAGTTCTTTTTGAAATTCATCTTGAGAAATTCCTTCATTGACTGCAGCTGCAGCTTCTTCAAGCAACTCTTCGTGCTCGTATGATTTTGCTAAATATAAATACAAAGAATGGTATTGAGGATCTAACTCTTTTAACTCTACAAACTTCTCAATAGCTGTTTGATAATGCCCAGCTTGATACGCTGAAAATGCGTATTCGAATAACGTGTTGATTTCTAGCTTGTCTTGTAACGCATCATGAAAATACGGTAGAGCCTCTTCGAATTTCCCAACTCCGCTTAAACTTTCTGCCAGACGCTGTCTTAAGTCAATTCCATTTAGTTCTTTATCTGTTTTTAATACCTCTTCAAAATAAGGAATAGATTGCTGATACATTCCTTGACTACTGTAGAATTCACCTAGTGCAAAATCAATTACTTTTTCAGTTGGCAATAGGCGTTTTGCTTCAAGTAGCTTTTGCTCACTTACTTCCGTTAAACCTTGCATTTGGTATAAATCCGCCATCAAGATTAAAGCTGCTACGTAATTTGAGTCAGTCGTTGCTACTTGACTTAAGATGTGAATAGCCTCTTCTTCTTCCTCTAAATCAATTAAAATCTCTGCTTTTAATAAATGGAGCTCACCTTCGGATGGATACTTCTTAATTAACTCGTCTACTAAAGGTAACGCTTCATTTACAAGTCCCCATTCGTGAAGCTGCTCAATCATTAGAAACTTTTCTTCGTCGGTTGCTTCATGCTTCAGCTCATTGATAAGCGCTAACCCTTTTTCAACTTCATTTTCCTCTACATATCGTATAGCACGATCTAATTTCGTCATCCTATAATCTCCTTTATCACTTCGTCTATATGTTTTCATCACTTAGTATGATCGATTGTATTTACTAATGGTTATAAACAAATTTGTTAGTAGTCCCTATAATAAATGAGATTACTGTTTTGTTCAACAAAACGGATTGAATAATAAGAGTTTGGGACATAACAAAATGATTGCTTCTAAAAGACGAACACTAGCTGTTCCCATCTCTTTAGTTTGTCTCAACCCGTTCGTTCCATTGCGCTACGATCACTCGCTTTCCGCGGGGAGGAACCTGAGCTTCCTCGCTGCGCTGCGGGATCTCCGTTTTCCCTCTCTTTCCCGCAGGAGTCGAGTGTCCTACGCTCCATTCCACCCTGTTTCCAACATTGTTTTCACAATCAACCAAAAAAACCTGAACGATTAAAAGTTATGAACTCTCAATCGTTCAGGTATAGTAAGGACTGAACTGCTTATATCTCAGTCTCTTGCAACTACATTATGAAATAAACGTTTGATAACCTCGGCCCTCTAAGCACACTTTTGCTTTTTTACGATCTTCATCGGTTTGAAAACTGAGTCTTAAAACACCATAGATATCTACGCGCGTTTCTAGAATTCGGATGTTTGTAATGCTAATTTCTTCTTCTGCTAGATATCCTGTTACTTCTGAAATGATACCCAGATAGTCAGGAACATCTACATATAGATCATAAAAAGAGGGTATCGCTCCTTTTGAACGCACCGGAAGCTGATCGCGAAATTCTTTTGCCTGAGAAAAATACGCATAGATATTCTCAGCATTTCTCTTCTCAATCATACTACGCACATTGTGCATCTCATCTAACCAATAGTCGAACATTTGAAGTAACGCATCTTGATTATGAAGTAAAATATCTCTCCACATCGCTGGACTGCTCGATGCAATTCGAGTAATATCACGAAAACCACCCGCTGCTAACTTAGAAACAAGAGGATTTCCTTGCTGATAATGCTCTGCTTGATGCACAAGACTAGCTGCAATGATATGAGGAAAATGACTGATAACACCTGCAAGCTTATCATGTTCTTTTGGTGAAAGAACAATGATATTAGCTTTTGTACCTGCCAGTAATTTTTTAAGTCTATTAACAGCCTCTTTTTCCGTATGAGGAGAAGGAGTTAACACATACATTGCATTTTCAAACAAGTGAGCTTTAGATGCTGTGACACCACTTTTATGTGAACCAGCCATTGGATGACCGCCAATAAATTGAATCCCTTTTGAAAGTAAGCATGAAGCCGTTTGAACGATGTGTTCTTTTGTACTCCCAACATCCGTAACAATAACCTCTTTTTTCAAAGGAATACTTTCTAATTCTTGCACAACTTGAACGGCTTGTGTAACAGGCACAGCAATAACAATGAAATCAGCTTTTTTAGCTCCGGCTTCAATTGAACTACTTATTTCGTCAATAACAGTTAGCGATTTTGCTAGTTTTACCTGCTCTTCATTAATATCGTAACCAATAATATGCATTGATTCATATGTATTCTTTATATTTAACGCTAACGAACCACCAATTAGGCCCATCCCAATTACAAAAACTGTTCCTGTCACCTTTGTCACCTCGTATTTCACATATGAAATGAGAGTGTGATCTCACACTCTCATTTCTACATTATTATGCAAATGATTTATGTTTACTCACATACTCTTGAAGTAATTGAATAATTTGTTCATTTTGCTCTTTTGTCCCAATTGTAATCCGTGCAGATGTAGGGAAGCCTAATGCGTTGCCAGAACGAACAATATACCCTCTTTCCAATAGAAATTGGAATACTTCATCGCCTGGTTGACCAAAATCAATTAGTACAAAGTTAGTGTAAGAAGGATAGTAATTCAAACCGTTCTTTTCGCAAAATGCATAGTATTGCTGTAAACCATCTTCATTTTTACGCTTGCACTCATTAATAAAGTCTTGATCTTTCAAAGCTTCAATCGCCGCTTTTTGAGCCATACGACTTGTATTAAACGGCTCACGAGCAGGTTCTATTCTTTGTAATAATGCTTCATTTGCAATGCCGTACCCAATTCGAAGTGAAGCCAATCCATAAGCTTTTGAAAACGTACGTAGTACAATTAAATTCTCGTACTCATCCAGTAGATCTACAGTTTGTGGAAAGTCCTCTTCTTGTGCTGCGTATTCATAATATGCTTCATCCATAACAATCAGCGTATGCTTTGGAACTTGCTTAATAAATTCCATCAGGTCTTTTTGCTTTACATAGGTACCGGTTGGATTATTGGGGCTACATACCCAAACGACAGTCGTTTGTTCATCAATTGCGCTTAACATTGCCGACAGGTCGTGGTCACCGTTTCGAAGCGGAACCTCACGAATTTCAGCTCCTTCAATTACCGCATTGTGACGGTATTGAGGGAATGTCGGTGTTGCCATCACCGTATTTGTTTCTGGTGATAGTAAAGCACGGCAAATAATTTGAATAACTTCATCTGAACCGTTCCCAAAAATAAGCTGCTCACCTTTGACATGTAAATATTCAGCCAGTGCTGTTCTTAATTCTGCACTATAGCCGTCTGGATAAAGTGCCATATGATTAAGCTCTTCGTAAATAGCTTCCTTCACGCGATTTGAACAGCCATACGGATTCTCATTAGATGCTAGCTTCACAACAGTTTCTAAGTTGTATTCTTTTTTAACTTCCTCAATGGGCTTGCCTGGCTTATATGGAGATAATGTTAATAATTGCTCTTTTACTTTCAACTTGTTACACCTCGCATTTTTGTATCGGTGAAACGATGGACGCTATATACGCTTGAAAACTTGCTATTCCTTCTGACCTTGTCTCCTTATTTAAAAGTACCGATTGAAGTTCCTCAACTTTGTGAACAATTGCACTACCAATTACAATACCATCCGTGTATTCTTTTAATACTTCAACCTGGTGGCTTGTTGAAATACCAAACCCCACGGCAACGGGTATGGACGTCGAAGCCTTAACTTCCTTTAAAAATGAATCTAAGTCCTCAGGAAGCGTTTCTCGAATTCCAGTTACGCCAAGGGATGATACGCAGTATAAAAAGCCTGTTGCATCTTTGGAGATTTTTTCAATACGCTCTTTAGATGTTGGAGCAACCATTGAAATATAAGCTACTTCGTTTTGCTCAGCAAGGGTGCGAATCTCTGTACTTTCTTCATAGGGTAAGTCAGGAATTAATACACCATCAATTTCATTTTCTCGCACTAAAGCGAAAAAGGATTCTAAACCTAATTGTAACACAGGATTAAAATAGGTAAAGAGAATAATCGGAATTTCCACTCCTTTTTTTCTCATTTTTGGCACAAGTTTAATTGCTTTTGATATAGACATTCCCTGAGCAAGTGCACGGCTAGAAGCCGCTTGAATGATCGGTCCATCCGCTAAAGGGTCGGAATATGGAACGCCTAACTCCAATACAGAAGCTCCTTCTTTTTGCAAAGCTAAAGCAAGCTCTATCGTGACATCTTCATGCGGATCTCCGGCTGTAATAAAAGGAATAAATAGCGTATCATGTTTCGGTAATCGCTGCTTAAATGTGCTCATATTCTTTTTCCTTCCTTTCTAATAAATTAACAAGAGTGTGAACATCTTTATCCCCTCGTCCTGATAAACAAATCAAAATACTTTCATCTTTTGTCTTAGTTTTTGCTACCTCAAATGCTTTAGCAAGCGCATGTGCTGATTCAATTGCTGGAATAATTCCTTCTGTTTTCGACAGTAGCTGAAGCGCTTCAATCGACTCATCATCCGTTACGCTTTCATACCTTACTCTTCCTATTGAAGATAAGTGAGAGTGCTCTGGGCCAATTCCAGGATAGTCAAGTCCTGCTGAAATCGAATAAGGCTCTGTAATTTGACCATTTTCATCTTGCAATAGATACGTTAACGTCCCGTGAATAACGCCTTTAGTTCCTTTTTCCATTTTGGCAGCATGAAGCTGTGTATGAACACCTTTTCCTCCAGCTTCTACTCCTATAAGCTCTACCCTTTCGTCCTTAATAAAGTCGTAGAACATCCCGATCGCGTTGCTACCACCACCAACACAAGCAATTACCGTATTAGGAAGCTTGCCTTCCGCCTGTAGAAACTGCTGTTTTGCTTCCTCTCCAATAATTTTTTGAAAATCACGAACCATTTTTGGGTAAGGATGCGGACCAATAGCGGAACCAATTAAATAAAAATGATCCTCACAGTGCTGAACCCAGTAACGGATCGCTTCATTTGTTGCATCCTTTAAGGTTTTTGTGCCTGAAGTAGCTGGAATAACTTCTGCTCCTAATAGTTTCATACGAAATACGTTTAATGCTTGGCGCTCAATATCTTCCTCTCCCATAAACACTTTGCATTCCATACCAAACTTAGCAGCCACCGTGGCCGTAGCCACGCCGTGCTGACCAGCACCTGTTTCAGCAATGATTTTCTTTTTCCCCATGCGCTTTGCTAACAAAATTTGTCCAATCGCATTATTGATCTTATGAGCTCCAGTATGATTCAAGTCTTCGCGTTTTAAGTAAATCTTCGCTCCACCCAGTTTATTTGTTAAGTTATCTGCATAAGTTAGGGCTGTAGGTCTTCCTGAATAATTTTTAAGAAGAAATAAATACTCTTCTTTAAAAGCTGGGTCCTGCATAGCTTCATCCAAAGCTTTCTCTACTTCTTCCAATGGCTTCATTAACGTTTCAGGTACATATTTTCCACCAAATTCTCCAAATCTACCAAATTCATCTGGATGATTGTATGTCATGTAAAATCTTCCTTTCGATACGCTTTATTTTTTGTTGATCTTTTTTACCGTCACTTTCAATTCCACTTGATAGATCGATACCATCTGGGTGATAGTACATTAAGCTATCAATATTAGATTCTGTGATTCCACCTGCAATAAAGCATTTCTTGCTATAAGAGCGAGCCGTATTGGTATAGGCCGGGACAAAATTCCAGTCAAACGCAACGCCCGTTCCGCCAAATTGTTCTTTGACTTTACTATCAATTACATAGCCATCAACAACGCCTTTATAACGCTCCATGGCTTGTAGCGTCTGTGGACCATGAGGCAAAGCTTTCCAAACTTCATAGCCAACATTTTTATAAAAAATAAGTTCTTCAGGTGATTCATTTCCATGACATTGAATCACCTGTAAGTCTGCTTTCACCGCTGTTTCTAATACCTCGCTAGGAGCTTCATTCACAAACACGCCCACTTTTTTCATTTCAAAGCCTGAACAGTTCATAACCTGAACTTTTTCTGGCGTAACGTACCGCTTACTTTTCGAATAAAAGATAAAGCCTACGTAATCAGCAAGTCCAGCCTTTGCTAATTGAAAATCTTCAATTGTTTGGATACCGCAGTACTTAATGTGCATGACTTGTTTCTCCGAATAGATTTCCAATCGCTGCTTGCTGATTATCTTGTTTCATTAATGACTCTCCAACTAGAATTGCTTTTGCACCGGCTTCTTTTACATAAGTAAGGTCTTTATATTCATAAATTCCGCTTTCACTAACAAACAAGCTATCCTTTGGAATAAGGGGAGCAATATCCTTTGTTTGGGTAATGGATGTCTCAAACGTGCGCAAATTACGATTATTAACGCCAATAATCTGTGGTGTTAACACGCGTAAAATTTGTTCTAATGTCTCAGCTGAATGAACCTCAACTAAACAATCAAGCCCTAGCTCACCTGCTTGTTCATATAACTCCTTTAAATGTACAGGCTCAAGGACTTCTCCAATTAATAGAATAGCATCTGCACCAATGCGAGCACTTTCCTCAACTTGAAGCTCATCAATAATAAAGTCTTTTCTCAAAACAGGAAGGTTTACGTTTTGTTTTATTTCAGTCAAATATGCCCGGTGGCCCATAAAATACTGCTCATCTGTTAAAACTGAGAGGGCGTCTGCTTTTCCTGCTTCGTACGCTTTAGCAATCGTAACAGGGTTAAAGTTTCGTTGAATCAGTCCTTTTGAAGGGGATGCTTTTTTCACTTCTGCAATCAGTGAAAGCATACGGTTTGAATTTGCAAGAGCTTCTAAGAATGACACTTTCTCTACTTGAACAGGATCTGGTAGCACTAAGTTTGCTACTTCTTGTTTTTTGGTTTCAATAATTTTGTTAAGCACGATTAACCACCTCTTCAGATTTTAAACGCTGGAGCTGTTCGAATGCCTGACCGCTTTCGATGATTCGCATCGCTTCAACGACTCCTTGCTCTAGTGTTTGAACAGCACCACTTACATATATGGCAGCTGCTGCGTTCACAGCAACCGCTGACTGTGCAATTTTGTTCTCACCGTTTTTAAAGATTGATTGAATAAGAGCTGCGCTTTCCGCCGCATCATTTACTATAAGCTCTTTCATAGTTCCCCTTTGGACACCTAGTGATTCAGGAGACAGCATATACTCTACGACGCGCCCATCTTTCACTTCCACTACGTCTGTTTCAGTCGTTACGCTTATTTCGTCTAGACCATCTCGACCACAAACTAGCAGTACATGTTTAGCTTTAAGCTGTACTAAAGCTTGTGCAAGCTTTCTTGCTAAATCGATTGAATACACACCAATTACCTGCTTGCTGCAATTTGTGGGATTAGCTAAAGGACCCAGCGCATTGAAAACTGTACGAAACCCTAATTCCCGGCGTGTTTGAGCAACATGCTTCATAGCTGGGTGATAAAGAGGAGCGAATAGAAATGACATGTTGACACGTTCAAGCGCTTCTTCAACTTCAGTCTTCTCTCCTTGAATATCCACTCCTAATCTCTCTAGTACATCCGCACTTCCGCTTTTTGATGAAACGGCACGATTGCCATGCTTTGCTACTTTTACACCAGCTGCTGATGCCACAATAGCACTTGCTGTAGAAATATTAAACGTTGACGCCCCATCTCCTCCAGTTCCACATGTATCAATCACGTTTTCATACCTAATGGAGATTGTGTTCATGTTATTTCTCATCCCTTTAACAAAGCCGACGATTTCCTCAACTGTTTCGCCTCGGTAAGTTAACAAAGTAAGGATACCTGCAATTTGTGTAGGTGGAACTTGCCCATTCATAATGTCATTCATAAGCTCTTGTGCTTCTACAGCTGATAACGTTTCGCCATTTAAGCATTTTGATAGCAGTTCTTTAAACATACACATTCTCCTTTTTGTCGTAGATATCTTGAGCGATTTGAATCGTTTTAATTAAGGCACTCGCTTTGTTACGGGTTTCTTTCCATTCTAGCTCTGGCTTAGAGTCTGCTACAATACCAGCACCAGCCTGTACATAAGCTACTTCATCTTTTAAGACAATTGTTCGAATGGCAATACAAGAATCAATATTCCCATCAAACCCTAAATAAGCAACGGTTCCTGCATATACATTACGTGCAACAGGTTCAATTTCATTTAAAATTTGCATGGCTCTCACCTTTGGCGCACCTGATACTGTCCCAGCTGGAAAGGCAGCTAGCAAAGCATCAATTGGATGAACGCTTGGGCTAATAGTTCCTGTTACTTTAGAAATTAAGTGCATGACGTGTGAAAACTTAACCAACTCCATTAATACCGGTGTCTGTACGCTACCGTATTTAGCTACTCTTCCAATATCATTACGCGCTAAGTCGACTAGCATATAGTGTTCAGCACGTTCTTTTTCATCTTGGATTAAATCTTCGTACATATGCTGATCTTCTTCTTCGTTCCGTCCTCTACGTCTTGTTCCAGCGATAGGATGAATTTCTAATTCACCATTTTCGATTCCAATAAGCTTTTCTGGAGAGCTACCGATTAATTCCACACCGTCTACTTTGACATAAAATAAATAAGGAGACGGGTTAACTAGTCGCAATACTCTGTAAATATCAAACCCAGAAGCTTTCGTTGGAACTTGAAAACGTTGGGATAAAACCGCTTGAAAGACGTCACCGCTTTTGATATACTCTTTAATTTTGTTAACGTCGTTCATAAACTGCTCTTTCTCGTACGAAGAAGTTACACCTTTAAACGTTACGTCTTTTTGTTCTGAATTAAAGACAAGCGGTAACTTGTTTGTTGAGGGATTCACTATTTGATTAACATACGAATTGATATCTTCAACTGCAAGCTGATACTTTTTACTTTTTTCTGCCTCTGTATCCCCTTCGTTAAGCTGAACATAGCGGAGAAGAACTAACTCTTTTGATTGGTGATTGTATGCTAATAGCGTTTCGCAATACATAAAATGAAATGTTGGCATCTGTAAGTCATTTTCTTTATTGACCTGTACTTTTTCAATTTGTGAAACCGCATCATAACTAATAAAACCAACTGCACCACCTTTAAAGGGAAGCGGCAGATTAGGAAGCTTTACTTTAAAATGCTCATCCACTGTTTGAACAGCATTTTTAAAGCTAGAAGCTGAAAACCGCGGTTGTAAATAGCGGTCTTTAATGATGTACTCACCATTTTCTTCCGCAACATATAAAAAAGGATTTAATCCAATAAATGAATAGTTGGACCAAGGTGATGTATCATCGTTACTTTCAAGTAAATAGACTGCTTCATCCTGCACCCGCTGAAACAGATCAACTGGGGTCAAGCTGTCAACATATAACGTCTTTGTGATAGGAATTGTTAAAAAGTGTGAAGAGTCTTCCAGAAAGGAAGTATACGTGTTTGTCATGTGATTCATTCCTCCATTTCAAATGGAGAATGAGAAATAGTGAGGTGTTTTTAGAAGATATTATAAATAAACCCAAAGACATATCAAAAAAAAGCATGCCTTTGGGTAAACGAATGTCATATTTTAACTAGACTCAGCTCTTCTCAACTATCTCATTCTCGTCTACCCTAAACTCAACTAAACTACTTATTACTAACTCTAAACTATCTACATTGTATTACGTTCATCTAAAAATTGTCAACCATGAGACTTTTTTAATTAGAATTCTCTAATTGCTGACTTAACAGGTTTAAAATAAGACCGTCTTCCACCTTTTGAACATAAGGTTGACCAATTTCTTCGAGCAAGACCATATACACGTCACTTTGCTTAGACTTTTTATCAGCCTGCATTTTCTTTAATAAACGTTCTTTTTCTAAGTGTGAAGGAATCGATGTTTGATAACCAAACTGTTTAAACCATGAAGCAATTTCGGATACTGGAAACGCTGTTTTTCCTAAAGCGTTGCTTACATCCATGGCGAAAAGCATTCCAATTGCTACCGCTTCCCCGTGGCTAATTTTCCCATATCCACATTCTGATTCAATGGCATGACCTAACGTATGTCCGAAGTTTAAATGCGCTCGAACACCCGCTTCCATTTCATCTTCTTTCACTATCGCTGCTTTAACAGAGATTCCTTTTTTAAGCGCGTGGATTAATGCATTCTCTCGTAAATCACTTAACGTTTTAATCGTTGTTTTCAGCCATTGATAGAATTCCACGTCATGAATTAACGCATGTTTAATCACTTCAGCAAAACCGGAACGCCATTCTTTTTCAGGTAAGGTATTTAATAATTCAATGTCATAAAAGACAGCTTCTGGCTGAAAGAACGCACCAATCATATTTTTTCCTAGTTCATGATTAATTGCTACCTTTCCACCGACTGCACTATCGTGGGCAAGAAGGGTTGTTGGAACCTGAATGAATGAGATACCACGCATATAAGTTGCTGCAACAAAGCCAGCTAAGTCTCCAATTACCCCTCCTCCAAATGCAATAATAAGAGCATTACGATCTAGCTGCTTTTCTAAAGCAAACGTTTGACACGCATAGTAATGTTCGAAGGATTTCGCTTGTTCACCGCTAGGCAGTACGTATTTATAAACCGTTGAATACGAAGATAAAGCGTCCATCATTTTATCTCCGTAGCACTCGTTTACTGCTTCATCTGTCAACACTAAAATTTGTGAAGCATTTGGCTTTACGCTTTCGATAACTGATGGAAGTTTAGATAGAATGTTTTCACCTAGATAAAGAGGATATGTTTTAGACTTGGTTTCAATTTGAATTTGTTCCATTAAAATCCCCTCGCATATTCACGCATCTGCTTAATATTTTCAGCAATCGTTTCAATTTGGTCTTGACCAAACTGTTCTACGATTGTAGATGCTAACTCCCACGCAACAACTGCTTCGGCTACGACACTAGCTGCAGGAACCGCACAGCTATCTGAACGTTCAATACTTGCTTCAAATGGTTCTTTCGTTTCAACATCAACACTTTTCAATGGCTTATAGAGCGTTGGAATTGGCTTCATAACACCTCTAACAACAATAGGCATTCCCGTAGTCATCCCACCTTCAAAACCACCTAAACGGTTTGTTCGTCTTGTGTATCCATTTTTTTCATCCCACAAAATTTCATCATGAACTTCGCTACCAGGCTTTCGAGCAGCTTCAAAACCAAGGCCAAATTCAACCCCTTTAAACGCATTAATACTCATTACAGCCGCAGCAATTTTAGCATCTAATTTACGATCATAGTGTACATAGCTACCAACACCAGCTGGCATACCTTCCACGATGACTTCAACAATTCCGCCGATTGAATCTCCAGCTTCTTTTGCATCATCAATCGCTTGCATCATATCTTTTTCAACAGCTGCATCAAAACACCTAACCGGTGATCGCTCTGTAACTTCCTGGAGTTGTTCAAGAGTTTCATATGCTGGAGGATTAGCTTTAATTCCCCCAATTTCACGCACATGTCCTGCCACTTTAATTCCAAACTGAGCTAAAATTTGCTTTGCTACTGCACCAGCCGCAACGCGAACCGTTGTTTCACGCGCTGAGGAACGCTCTAATACATTTCTCATATCGCGATGTCCATATTTAATTGCGCCATTTAAATCTGCATGTCCAGGTCGTGGGCGTGAGATTTTTCGCTTTACGTCTTCGGCTTCTTCTTCAGAAATTGGCTCAATGCCCATAATCTTTGTCCAATGCTTCCAATCGTTATTTTCAACAACAAGTGCAATAGGAGATCCAAGCGTGTAGCCATGGCGAACGCCACTCACAATTTCTACCTGATCGGTTTCAATTTGCATACGACGCCCTCTTCCATGTCCTTTTTGTCTACGCGCAAGCTCTGTGTTTACATCTTCCGCAGTTAAAGGCAGCCCTGCTGGAACACCCTCTAGAATGGTCGTCAATTGTGGGCCATGCGACTCTCCTGCTGTTAAGTATCTCATCTTTCTACCTCCACTATTATGTATTTTTCAGGAAATCGTCTGAATTTTTATTTTTAAATATGACTATACCATACTCTATGTTACTTCACCACACAAAAAAAAGCGAACGCACTCTTTACTGCCCCTATTATAATTTGCGATAAAAAAACGTATCTACTACTTCCAATCCATATTTCTGAGGTTGAAATACTTGCTCTGTACTTCCCACAAAAAAGACGCCTCCCTTTCTCAATGAATCCGAAAACTTCTGATAAAGCTGATGCTTTGCCTCTTCAGTGAAATAAATAAGCACATTGCGACAAACAATTAAGTCAAACTGTTGTGAAAAGGGATCCGCAAGTAAATTATGTTTCTTAAAAGTAACCGCCTTTTTAATCTCATCGTTTACTTTGTAAAACAATCCTTGACTAGTAAAATACTTGTTTTTTATATGTACCGGCACTTCTTGTAGTGATTTTTCTGCATACAACCCTATTTTGGCTTTTTCAATAACCGTTTCATCCAAATCTGTGGCTAAAATTTTAATGTGTGAAAGCGGATAGTATGAAGATAAAACCATCGCTAATGTGTATGGTTCCTCTCCCGTAGAACATGCCGCGCTCCAGACTTTTAGCGTTTCGTTCCCCTTTGTTAACTGAGGTAGAATCGTTTCTTCTAACACTTCCCAACGCTTTCGATTTCGATAAAACTCTGAAACATTAATTGTGATTCTATCTAAAAATTCAGTCAATAAATCCTCTTGATAAGCTAGGGCTTGATAATAGGTATGGAAACTAGTAAACCCTTTCTTTTCATATAAAGATACTAACCTTCGTTTCATTTGTGCCTCTTTATATAACGACAAGTCGATACCTGTTTTCAGCTTAATTTTGCGAACAAACTCTTCATATTCATTTGTCATAAATAAGACCCCTATCTATCATATTACATATTTCTTTTTATTCCATTATATCGGAATCTCGTTTATCGATGTTAAATTTCTCCATAGAAAAAGAGTTTGGGACATAACAAAATGATTGCTTCTAAGAGACGAACACTAGCTGTTCCAATCTTTTTGGTTTGTCTGAACACGTTCGTTCCATTGCGCTACGGCCACTCAACATTGTTTTCACAATCAACAAAAAACCTGAACGATTAAAAGTGAGAAACTCTCAATCGTTCAGGTTTATCATTGGCTGAATTACTTATGTCCCAGCCTCTTTTTTTCGTGGTAATTGTCTAATTGTCTGCTTAATAAAGTAAGCTATTTAGCTGTTTGTTATATGATACTACCTCTGACTCTGAGAAAAACAGCGCAATTTCGCGTTGGGCACTCTCTGGAGAATCTGAACCATGAATAACATTTTTATCAACAATAAGCCCATAGTCTCCTCGAATTGTACCTGGAAGCGCTTCTTGAGGATTTGTTTTCCCCATCATTTGACGTGCATTTGCAATGACATTTTCCCCTTCCCATACCATTGCAAATACTGGTCCTGATGTAATAAAGTCAACTAGCTCTTTAAAAAATGGCTTTTCGCGATGTTCTCCGTAATGTGTTTCAGCCAAATCTTGTGATACGTGCATTAACTTTGCGCCTACTAATTGAAACCCCTTTTTTTCAAAGCGAGATACAATCTCTCCCACAATACTTCTTTGTACCCCGTCTGGTTTGACCATTAAAAAAGTTTGTTGTATCATTTTCTCTCCACCCCTGAAGTTATGATATGTAAAGCGAATGAAAGCGTAATCACACTCAAGAAAATCTTACCACTCTTTAGGTTGTTTTACAACGTACCAAAAATATTTTTTTAAAATTTTCTTTTACCAATGTACTTAGCAATCTGGTATAACGCTTTACGTGCTTTATTATCTGGTAACTCTTTCAAGATCATCATGGCTTTTTCAAGGTAACGCTCACTTACTTTAACAGAGCGATTAATTACGTCAGAAGAAGTAATATACGTAATAATTTCGGAAATAAGCTCCGTTTGATTGTCTGCTACAAATAACCTCTCAACTTTAAGACGGAAATCTGGATCCTCTAATGCGTAAAGAACAGGCAGTGTGATGTTCCCCTGTAACAAATCACTTCCTACCGGCTTACCAAGCTTTTCTTCCGAAGACGTAAAATCCAAAATATCATCTGTAATTTGAAACGACATTCCCACATAGTAACCGAACAGGAATAGCTTTTTATGTATAGATTCTGGAGCACCGGCCGCGATTGCCCCCAGCTGACAGCTTGCTGCAATTAACAACGCTGTTTTTCGCTTAATACGACGCAAGTACGTACGCAAGTCTTGATTTAAATCATATTTATCTTTAATTTGTTCAATCTCACCTAGCGTTAGTTCAACCATCGTATCAGATAAGATTTTATGAGCATCCACTTGTTCAATTTTAGTAATAGTTTCAAGCGCACGCGCAAAAATATAATCCCCCGTATACATAGCAATTCGATTATCCCACTTGGCTTTAATCGTTGGCTTACCCCGTCTCATATCCGCATCGTCAATCACATCGTCGTGAACTAAAGACGCCATGTGTATCAGCTCAAGGGCTACTGCGACATGCTTAATCTGATTGACATCATAAGAGCCAAACTTGCCGGCTAATAAAACAAAGACAGGGCGAATTCTTTTTCCCCCTGCCTGTAAAAGGTGAAGAGATGCATTTGTAATTAATGCCTCTTTTGTTTCAATCCTTTGCTCTAATTCTTTTTCAATTAGTGCAATATCCGTGTTTAGAAAAGTATACATCATTTTTAATTTCATTGGACTCACCTAGCATTATAAATTCATTTCAATCGTTCGATGTTACACTACTTTACACATTAATATTTATTACAATTGTCTCTATACTCGTTTGTACCCTAAATGCATTGCAGCTACTCCACCGGTATAGGTTTTAACTTCAATGTCTTCAAATCCTGCTTGTTTAAACATTTCAGCCAGTTCTTTTGGGCCTGGGAAATCGCGCGCTGATTCTTGAAGCCATGAATATTCATCGTAACTTTTAGCAAATAGCTTCCCAAATGCAGGCATAATATATTTAAAGTATAAAAGGTACGCTTGTCGGTAACCAATCATGGTTGGCTGAGATGTTTCTAAACATACCACTTTCCCACCTGGCTTTACTACTCGGTACATTTCTTTCAATGCTGCCATATAGTCAGGAACATTTCGAAGACCAAAGCCAATTGTGACATAATCAAATGAGTTATCTCCAAACGGTAAATTCATTGCGTTACCATGCAATAATTCAACATTTAAAAATGATGATTGGCTCACTTTTTCATGCCCAATCTTCAGCATGTTTTGACTAAAATCAAGCCCAATAGCTTTACCAGTTGGACCTACAGCTTCAGCCATAGCTAATGTCCAATCAGCTGTTCCACAGCATACATCCAGTGAAGTTGTCCCTGGCTGTACGTCCATTCGCTTCATCGTATCTTTTCTCCATGCTTTATGACGCTGAAAGCTAATTACTGAATTCATTTGATCATAATTTTTATATATTTTCTCGAAAACTCCATGCACACGCTCTTCTTTTGATTGCTGCATACTATCCTTCTCCTACAACATTTTTAAGACGCTCTAAGCTGCCAATCATCTCGTATAAATGCTCTTTTAACGGCTCATTAATGAAAGGTGAACCTGCTGCTAGGTATTCCTTTACCACAGCAATTGATGGTTCACTTGAAGCATAAAGCACTTCTTGAATTCCAATGCTTTTCATTCCATTTTTATAATAATTGTCTAATAAAATCGAGGCTTCTTGTTTTGCCAACTTTATTAGCTGGGTTGAAATAGCGTTTAAACGACAGGCATGTTCTAAAAGCTCTCGCCACTCCGGACAATTAAAGTAATCACATAAGGAATTAATAAGCGATGATTCACCCGTAAAGAAATTCGTCATCATATCCTGTACGTCTTGTGTTTGGTTATGATAGATGTGGATTTTAGCAATATTAATTTCTTTAATAGACGAAGCAATTACCTTAATTAAGTCAATTTGCCCCGTTTGTGCTAAGTAATAGTAATACAAACCGCTATAATAATCACCTGCTAATACTGTTAGCTGTCGCTTGTGCAGTTGTGTTCCTTCACTATCAACATCTTGAGTAGAGACCAGGTCGTGGGTATCTAGTGCAGTTTGCACAAGCATAACTGACAGCGCACAGCGACTCCATTTTTGCTGTTCAAGTGAAAGAGTCGTTAAAAACGAGCATATGTATAATAATTTATTTTCATCTACAGTTGGATGATGAATAAATTTTTGAACATATGGATGACTCAACTCAGCATGAATTTGTTCTTTCATGTCTGCAACCGTATCGTAGATGTTTTGCACATTCATCACCCTTGTCTCCCTTTCAGTCACTGCTTTTTCCAAAGTAAATTCGATAGTGTCAATTATACCATAACTAAAGGTTAATTTAACCTTTAAAATCATAATCGACGGCTAGGTTATGATTTGATTTTATCGCATTTTTATTTTTTCCATTCTTTACATGTTGTTATTCACTTCACTTGAAATGGTCGTGTATACCATAAAAATAAAAGCAGGAAACTCCTGCTTATTTTTTAACGTCGGATTCAACCTCACCATGAACCGTTTGGATAAGTGCTTTGCCTCTTATTTTAATTGCTGACGTATGCTCTGTGAATTGAGCAATCATCACTTCGCCTTTATCTAGCTTTTCAGAATGATGAAATCGTGTATCTGCACCTCTTGTTAGACCAATAACATTTACACCATCTTCCACTGCTTTGATGACGATGTATTCCGGATTCGATTTTTGTGCCATAATTTTCCCTCCATATCTAGCCAATTACGACTTGATTAATGATAATACTTCTGCGCGTGCTGCTTGGTCGTGCTCAAATACTCCTCGAACCGCTGATGTAACGGTCATAGCTCCTGGTTTCCGAACGCCTCGCATTGTCATGCACATATGTTCAGCTTCTACAATAACCATGACTCCATGAGGAGATAAGGTTTCCACGATTGAATCAGCAACTGTAGACGTAATCCTTTCTTGAAGCTGTGGGCGCTTAGAGACAGCCTCCACTGCACGTGCAAGCTTACTTAATCCAGTTACGCGACCACCTTTTGGAATATATGCAACATGAACCTTTCCATAGAAAGGAACCAAGTGATGTTCACACATTGAATGAAAGTTGATGTCTTTTACTAAAACTAACTCTTCGTGTTCCTCGCCAAATATAGTTTTAAAATGTTCGTTTGGATCTTCGTTCAATCCCGAAAAGACTTCTTCATACATTTTAGCCACGCGCTTTGGTGTATCCAATAGCCCTTCTCGATTTGGATCTTCTCCAATCGCTTCTAAAATCTGCCTTACTGCTTGTTCGATTTGTTCTTTATTTACAGTTGACATCCTGTAGCCTCCCATTCGTTGCATTACGACGTAGTTAAAAAAAATTCTAGCATATGTATGTACTAAAGGCAAAAAAGAAAGGTCGCAAAATATGCGACCTTTCAAAGCTCTTGTATTATGACTATAAAAATAGACATTTTATGTAAATATTATTTTACAGCGTCTTTAAGAGCTTTACCTGGTTTGAATGCAGGAACTTTGCTTGCAGCGATTTCAATCTCCTCACCCGTTTGAGGGTTACGACCTTTACGTGCAGCACGCTCACGTACTTCAAAGTTACCAAAACCAATTAGTTGAACTTTGTCACCGTCTTTTAAAGCATCTAAGATTGTATCAAAAACAGCATCAACTGCCTTTGTAGCATCCTTTTTTGAAAGCTCACTCGCTTCTGCAACAGCATTGATTAATTCTGTCTTGTTCATGCCATTCACCTCCTCCCAAAAATCGGATTATATAAAAACTAAAATCCCATTACAAAAGGAATCTAGTAATCGACGATATCTCATTTGTTAACAAAATTAACGAATATTATACATAACCTATGTATCAACAAGCCTAATAATAAACGATTGTTATGAATAATTCAACGTTTTTCATTTTGTCTCGGAGACTTCCATACCAAAACTAGTATGTCCAATCGATTTCTTTTAAAAGATTAACATATCGCTAATAGCATAGCAAGCAGAAAATCGTTATATAGTAAAAAAACAGAAACATATGTTCTTTCACATACTTTTTACCCTTTATTCGTTTTGATAATATCCAACACTTTTCCAGCCTTCAGCTTTTAAACATAAGAAAAAGGCTCCTTATTAAAAGAGCCTGCAACCGTCTATTATTAATCAATGTTATAAAATAATCGCAATTAAACCACCTGAGCCTTCGTTGATAATACGCTCTAGCGTTTCTTTTAGTTTGTAGCGTGCATTTTCCGGCATTAGCGAAAGCTTTCCTTGTATACCTTCTCTTACAATAGAGCTTAATGATCTACCAAAGATATCTGAATTCCAAATTGACAGTGGGTCATCTTCAAAATCTTGCATTAAATAACGGACCAGCTCTTCACTTTGTTTTTCTGTACCGATAATTGGAGCAAACTCAGATTCTACATCCACTTTAATCATGTGAATTGAAGGTGCAACGGCTTTTAAGCGAACTCCAAAACGAGATCCTTGACGAATAATTTCCGGCTCATCTAGGCTCATATCTGCTAAAGATGGTGCTGCAACCCCATACCCAGTTTGCTTCACCATACGAAGCGCATCTGATACTTGATCATACTCCATTTTAGCATGCACAAAATCTTGCATAAGCTGTAATAGGTGGTCTCGCCCACGAATTTCAACACCTACAACCTCTTTTAAGATTTGATCATATAAGTCATCCGGAGCATATAAATCAATCTCAGCAATTCCCTGCCCCATTTCAATCCCTGCTAATCGAGCTTGCTCAATGAATTCGAATTCTGTAAACTGTGCCACTACCCGATCAACATCGCGTAATCTTTTAATATCTTTTACCGTCTCTTGAACTGCTTCTTGGTAACTTTCACGTAACCAATGCTTATCTTTTAATACCATAACCCAGCTCGGCAAGTTAACATTAACTTCTAGCACAGGGAATTCATATAGGGCTTCTCTTAGCACATTTAGAACGTCTGTATCACGCATACTTTCCACGCTCATGGCCAACACTGGAATGTCATACTTCTCGTTAAGATTTACTCTTAGCTTCTCCGTATCTGGGTGGTAAGGCTGAACGGTATTAACAACCATGATAAAAGGCTTTCCTACTTCTTTTAATTCATTGATTACTCGCTCTTCCGCTTCTAGATAGTCATGGCGTGGAATATCTCCAATTGTGCCGTCTGTTGTAATAACAACACCGATTGTAGAATGCTCTTGAATTACTTTTCGAGTGCCAATTTCAGCAGCTTCATGAAACGGAATCGGCTCTTCATACCAAGGAGTATTAATCATTCTAGGACCATTTTCATCCTCGTAACCTTTCGCACCTGGAACTGTATATCCTACACAGTCTACCAATCTTATGTTAACATCTAGCCCATCGTCCACTTGTACGCTAACCGCTTGATTTGGAACAAATTTGGGCTCAGTTGTCATAATCGTTTTTCCTGCTGCACTTTGAGGCAATTCATCTTGCGTTCGTGCTCGCTCTGCTTCATTTTCAATGTGAGGTAATACCATTAGCTCCATAAACTTCTTTATAAAAGTTGACTTCCCTGTTCTTACTGCACCAACTACCCCTAAATATATATCGCCTCCTGTACGTTCGGCGATATCCTTAAACACATCTACCTTTTCCAAAAGATCCCCTCCGATCTATGAGTTCATAGGATATGACATCCATTGCGAGAGTAAATTAGGACATTATATAGTTATGACGTTGTCCTATTAAAATATGACTTTCGATAGAAAAATTTATAATTTTTTTCATGCACATGCTGACTCAATCACAAGTTAGGCTAAAATTTCTTATAAGAAAGAGAAAACCCCTTCTCTCTGAATTTTATTCAGCGAGAAAGGGTTCATGACTCATTTTTCTAAAAATATTGGCTCATTTGTTTTTTCGTCGATGGTATAGGGCAATGAATAAGCCGGAACAAAAGAAGAATGCTCAACTAGAAGATTCCGGATATCTTCTCCTTCTTTATATGTATGTTTATGCTTTTGCAATACTTCATATAAGTCCGATGAATAATCTACAAACAGCTCACCTTTGCCATTTAATACAAGAGGAAGTAATTGACCGCTATAAGGACTTACAACTGTAGGTGGCTCTTTCATATTTAATTTTTTATAGTCAATAGAAAAAACACCATCGGCAATGACCTCTTTAAATGGCGCATAACCACTATGTTTTTGTCTGTATAGATTCAGATGAATATTTACCTCTTTGATTTGTTCAGCCATTCGTAAATCTATTAATTTAACGGTTGGATTCTCCTCTACATCCACCAGCATATATGAAAAAACGCCTCCGCTTTCAAACGCTGTACCGGGTGGCTCTTGCATATAGCGTGGGCTGATCTTGTTAAATTCAATGGGATACTTTTGATAAATAGGCGTATTGTTATCCCTTGTTTTAATTGGTAATAATCCTCCGCTATCTTTTTGAAAGTCATCAACCGCTTGTTGCACAGCTGCAAGCTGATCTTTATAAGGCACCTGATTTTGAGATAGATTAGCCTCAGGGTATAAGCAAGCTGATAATAAGAATGTTATGCTACAAAAAATTATAAATAGTAAGATTTTTCTCATTAAACTTCACCCTATCAGTTTTTGTTATGCTCCAGGTGTTGGTCCACTAAAGACAACAAGCACCATAATGAATCCCGCAATAATCATTAATGTATAGGCAATGAAAGCGAGTACATATTTAAATATAACATTTTTAATTTTGTAACGACTCAAATAAATAGAAAATACAGAAATAAACATAAATACAATTGAACCAAGTGAAATCCACATTTTTAATAACGCTGGCGACACCGCTCACCCACTCCCCTTCTTGCTCTCATTATAGCATAGGAGGTCCATATTTCGTGTAAAAAGAGGGAATTTAAGGATTCTATTAATTGACTCCAAATAAAAACCGAAATAAAGGGGGCACTTTATTTCGGCTACAACTAAATATTCCCATGAAGAGTTCCACTCATCTTTATTTACATGTTATTTTATGCAACTACAAGTGATTCCGCATCACGAATTGCCTATTTTTTCTACATTTCTTTGCAAGTTAGTTCTTTCGTTCTCCTAAAATGTTCGCTAAATCTTCCATTTCATGAGTTTTCGTACGAGACATTAAAGAATCTACAGCTGCTTTTGCACTAACATCATTAAACAGCACATCATATAACGCTTGGGTAATTGGCATTTTTACATCATATTTTTCAGCTAGCTGGTAGGCAGCTTTCGTTGTCCGAACACCTTCTACTACCATCCCCATATTATCTAGCACTTCTTCCAATTTATGACCTTTGCCTAGCATGTTCCCCGCACGCCAGTTTCTTGAATGTACGCTTGTACACGTTACGATTAAATCACCGATTCCAGTCAATCCTGAAAACGTAAGTGGGTTTGCACCTAATACACTACCAAGTCGCGCAATTTCTGCTAATCCACGCGTCATAAGTGCAGCTTTAGCATTGTCACCATAACCAAGGCCGTCAGTAATTCCAGCAGCTAATGCAATAATGTTCTTCAACGCCCCTCCAATTTCTACCCCTATTACATCTGGGTTTGTGTATACGCGAAAATATTGGTGATTATTAAACAAATCTTGTACTTTTTCGGCTGCTTTCATATTCTTAGAAGACGAAGTGACAGTAGTAGGCTGTCTTCTACTTACTTCCTCTGCATGACTTGGTCCAGATAAAACCACTACGTCCTGTAATTTAGCAGGCTCCATTTCTTGTTCAATCATTTCAGAGATGCGAAGCAGCGTATCTGGTTCAATTCCTTTACTAACATGAACAATTGTTAACGGATTGGTCGCAACCTTTCCAAGGCTTTGTAACACTTCACGAATTGCTTTTGTTGGAACAGCTAGAATAACTGTTTCTACTCCAAGAATTGCTTCTTCTAATGATGTGTAGCCTCGCATAGTCATTGGAAGCTCTACGCCGGGAAGGTATTTTTTATTTTCATGCATTTCATTAATACCATCAATTATTTCTTGGCGATGTCCCCATATACGTACATCATGACCATTATCCGCTAATACAAAGCCCAAAGCTGTGCCCCAGCTTCCTGCACCTAATACCGCAATTTTCTCCATGTTATCTGCACTCCTTTTTATTTTCGTGATCGAGCAATAATTCGAATTGGTGTTCCTTCAAATCCAAACGCTGCGCGCAGTTTGTTTTCTAAGAAACGCTCATAAGAGAAGTGAAGTAGTTCAGGATCATTTACAAACACAACGAAAGTAGGTGGTTTAATCGCTACCTGCGTTGCGTAATAAATTTTAAGACGTTTACCGTTATGTGTTGGTGTTGGGTTCATCGCAACTGCATCCATGATCACATCGTTTAAGATACTTGTTTCGACACGCATTGCATGATTTTCATTTACCATATTAATAACTGGTAAAAGCGTATGCGTACGTTTTTTTGTTTTCGCTGATAAAAAGACAATTGGCGCATACGTTAGGAATTGGAAATGTTCACGAACGTTTTCTTCAAACTTTTTCATCGTCTTATCGTCTTTTTCTACTGTGTCCCACTTATTGATAACGATAACAACTGCCTTACCTGCTTCTTGTGCATAACCGGCAATCTTTTTATCTTGTTCAATAATTCCTTCTTCTGCGTTTAATACAACTAAGACAACATCTGAACGTTCAATCGCTCGTAACGCACGAAGCACACTATATTTCTCTGTGCTTTCGTATACTTTACCGCGCTTTCTCATACCAGCTGTATCAATAACAACATACTCTTGTTCTTCTTTTGTAAACTTTGTATCAATCGCATCACGAGTCGTACCTGCAATATTACTTACAATAACGCGGTCCTCACCTAGCACAGCATTTACAAGTGATGATTTCCCAACATTTGGTCGACCAATCAAGGAAAACTTAATAACATCGTCTCCATAGTCTTCATCTTCATCTTTTGGGAAATGCTTAGCTACTTCATCCAATAAGTCTCCTAAGCCCAAACCATGCGTTCCTGAAATAGGGAATGGCTCTCCATACCCTAAAGCATAGAAATCATAGATTAATTCTTTCATTTCAGGGTTATCAATTTTATTAACTGCTAATACAACAGGTTTTTTAGATTTGTATAGAATCTTTGCCACTTCTTCATCAGCTGATGTAATACCATCTCGTCCATTTGTTAAAAAGATAATAACGTCCGCTTCATCAATAGCAATTTCAGCTTGTTGCTTAATTTGCTCTAAAAACGGCTCATCTCCAATATCAATTCCTCCTGTATCAATGATATTAAAGTCCATATTAAGCCACTCTGCTGAGCTATAAATACGATCGCGCGTTACGCCTGGAATATCTTCAACAATTGATACGCGCTCTCCTACAATTCGATTAAAAATCGTTGACTTCCCAACATTTGGTCGGCCTACAATCGCAATAATTGGTTTTGGCATGCGAATCTTTCCTTTCTTTGATCTGTTCTATGTATAAATAGTAACCTTTTGCTTATTCGTTTCACAATTGAATATTTTTAATAGATAAGATCATTCATTTTCAAAAACCGAGGTCATGCAAACATGCATGACCTCAAATTATTGCCTACTAGTCAATATGTTATTTACATGTATGCAACAATTAAGAGTACTCTCTCAATCAAACAATTCTATCAAAAAAGCTGCTTCACAACAACAAATTTTTCAGAAAATCAATTATTAGGCTTGACCGGACTATGCTTTTGACGCTGGAATTTTCCTAACAACCAATCGAACTGTGATGCAAGGGACCGCACAACTTTCCAAATAAAAAGAAGCATTAGTACAGTAGCTACAAGGTCAAGGAGCATTGGCTGTCCCACGGGATGCGGCATTGAGATATTCGTGACTATTAAGCTATATAGAAAATCTCCCCCTAACAATCCTAGCAAAATAACGATATATCGCATGTGATCATCTTTTACTAGAAGAAAACCAATATATAAAATAATAGCTGTTAACAGCCATTGTCGGTTCACAAAAATCCATACTGGATCATACAGTTCTAACAAACAAAAGCCTACATAAGCAAACATGACAATCAGTGAAATAAATAATACGTATAATTGCTTTGAGGTTTTAAGCCTTGAAATATCTACACACACCATAACTAATAAGAAAAGATAAGTATAGCTAACGAAAAATGGACCTATCCAAACGGACGTTGTTGATAGCATAATGCTTATCAACAACAACATCGACACCTTCCACCGTAAAGACGTTTTATGCAAAAAAAATGTTGAAATGACCCATCCAATCCAAGCAAACCAATAGAATAGAAAACCTTCCATCTTCTCAACTCCCTATTTCTTCATTATGTATCAGTTTTACAAAAATTAACCCTTTGCATAAGCATAGAAACATAAACTTCGGTAAACCTATAATGAATCTAAATAAGGGAGGTGAAAATTATGGGAAAAGACCGTCAAGAGAAAAAGCTAAAGAAATCAAAGCGAGTTGAATCAGATCGCGACCAAGGCTTGCATTATCCAGGTGCAACTAGTTTACAAAGCCCTGAAGAAGGGAGAGATACCAATGGACAAAGATAAGAGGCTGATGATTCTTTCTCAAAGACGAATCGTGACGTTTCTAAACAATTTAAGTTGTAGCAACCAGTCCGTTCCATTGCGCTGCAGACACTCGCTGTCCGCGGGAAGGAGTCTGAGCTTCCTCGCCGCACTGCGGCGGGGTCTCAGCCTTCCCTCTAGTTTCCGCATGATTTACTTGTCCTACGCCGCTCCATTCCATTAGTTTTTTGAATTGGTTTTCCAATTTTAAAAAAAGCCAAACTATAAAAGGGGTTACCCCTCAATAGTTTGGATATAATATTGACTTAAATACTTATGTCCTAGCCTCGTATTTTCATTTTAAAACAGGATTCGAAACGGAATAAACAGATTTCTGTTGTCCTGTAAGTAAAAAGAGTAGCGCTCCAATTAAGAGAAGTCCACCTGATAGATAAAATCCTAACTCCATGCTTCCTGAGCGATCAGCAAAATAACCAGTGATATATGGTGCAAAAATAGATGAAAGCATCCCGCTAAAATTAAAGAATCCATACACTTTAGAATACATTGTAGATGGCGTAATAGATGCAATGTATGAAATGAGGATTGGATCTAACGCTAATTTCCCAATCAGCCCATACACTATGAGTCCAACTAACAGCCAAACATAGCTATTTGTGTAGGGGATAAAAAATTGACATAGTGCCCCAGCAATTGACAAACTAACAATCAATGCTTTTTTATTTTGAATTCGATCGGACATATAGCCAAAGAAAATGGCTCCAGGAATAGATGCCCAAGGTACTAATGAAGCAATAATACCTGTTTCCGAAGCTTCAAGACCCCTAGAGCTTTGTAGGTAATACGGTAGCCATGTTAGCATTCCAAAAAAACCGTAAAGTGAGCAAAAGATTAAAATGTACACTAGAATATGGTTTTTCGTAAATAGTTTCCGCAGTGGTTCTTTTTCTTTTGCTTGTACCTTACTCTCCTTTGCTCTCCCATCTTCCACAAACAGTGCAATTAAAATAGCTACAATTATAGTTGGTACAGCAAAAAGATAAAAAGTGAACTGCCATCCTTTATCAAGCGTATATGTAATATACGATGAGCCGATAAAACCTAGTGAAATACCAAATGCCATACCGCTGTTAATCAATGCCGACACAAGCCCTCGATATCTTTCTGAAGTGATGCTTGAAGAGATACCGTACTGTGATCCATAATAAGTACCTTCTCCAAGGCCAGTTAGTGCACGCATTAGTAAAAACATGCCGAACGTCGTAGCCAAGCCAGTTAAAAAGGTTGCTACCCCAAATAAGATATATCCAATAACAAGCACCTTCACTCTTCCAAAACGATCTGCTAAAAAGCCCGTGGGAATCTGCATAGCTGCATAGGAGGCAAAAAACACCGTAGACATTAACCCGAGCTCTGTTTTTGTCAGCCCCCACTGCTCTCCAATATCTCCCATCACCGGAGATAAAATATTGCGATCTGCATACATAAAAACCCAGCCTAAAAAGAATAGAAAAATGGTCAGTACAGGATGTCCTTTTTTCATAACTACACCTCTTTTTCTGTATTTTCAGACTATTATATATAATAAACGTTTGTTATTTCATCCAAGTTGTCAGGTTTTCTGCCTGCTTTTTTTACTATGATAGTAAAAATCCGATTCAAAACAACAAAACAAGCACACGGTATCGTGTGCTTGTTTTGTTGTTTTGGCTATCTATTATTAAACTTTTCAATCGACACTGGTCGCTGACATAGCCAATCATAAGTTTTTCCCCTAATAACAAGCGGAACTTGCTGAAGCTCTGAAATAGAACCAGTACCTAATGCAACCATGATGAACCTTAATTCTTCATGGAGTTCTAAAACTTCTTCGATAACAGCTTCTATACCTGAATCCATTAAAACAGACAGTAGACGCCCAGCTAATCCAGTTGCTGAAGCACCTAAAGCGAGCGATTTGGCTACATCCATTGCTGTTTGAATACCTCCAGAGCCGATAATTGAAATACCGCCTACACTCTGTGATACTTCTGCTAAAGATGCTGCGGTTGAAATTCCCCAATCGTTAAAAAAATGAAAATGATTCTCACGCCTCTCATTTTCGATTTTCGAAAAATTCGTACCGCCGTAACCCCCAACATCAATAATACTCACGCCGACTTCTTTTAGTTTAGTCGCTGCCGCAGCGCTCATCCCAAAACCTACTTCTTTTGCTATAACAGGTACATCTAAGGCATTCACAATTTGTTCAATGCGCTTTAAAGCTCCCGTAAAGTCCCGATCTCCTTCTGGCATAACTAGCTCTTGAATTACGTTCAAGTGGATTTGCATCCCATTGGCTTCAAGCATATCAACAGCCCGCTTTGCCTGATCCACTGTCGCTTCGCTTCCAAGGTTAGCAAGGATGATTCCAGTTGGGTTTTCTTGCCTTACTACTCGATATGTTTTTTCTTCTTCTTCGTTTTTAATCGCAGCCATCTGTGAACCTACAGCCATCGCTAAATTACAAGCGCTAGAAACTCGTGCTAGAGAACGGTTAATTTCTTCCGTCTCTAACCCGCCGCCTCCAGTCATTGCATTGATAAAAATTGGCGAACTCAGTGAAAGTTCGCCAATCTTTGTATTTAACTGGACATCTTTTACACTTTTATCTGGCAAGCTGTTATGCACAAACTGAATGTCGTCGAGTCCGTGTAAGCGATGTTGTCCGATTTGAATCGCATGATGAATGTGATCGATTTTTCGTTTCGCTCTACTCACCAAACATCACCATTATTTTAGTTTTTTTAATTGATCTCCAATCATGTCGCCTAACTGAAAACCTTTTGATTCTTCTTGAATATTGTAGTCACCATAATCCACCGGCCCTTCTTCCTCAAGGTCACGAATGCTTAATGAAATTCGACGTTCGCTTTCGCTCACATCTAATACCTTTACTGTAACCTTTTCTCCTTCAGTTAATACTCCAATATGTTTGTGAGAAATGTGAGAAATGTGTACAAGCCCTTCTACACCAGGTAATACCTCGACAAAAGCTCCAAACGATACTAATCGGCGAACAGTTCCATCGACTACATCACCTTGTTTAAGCTTTGAAGAAATATTGTCCCATGGTCCCTCAAGCGTATCTTTAATTGATAAAGAAATACGTCCGTTTCCTTTATCAACTGATAGTACTTTTACCTTTACGCTATCTCCTTCTTTTACTACATCAGAAGGCTTTTCTACTCGCTCGTGTGAAAGTTGAGAGATGTGAACAAGACCATCAACGCCTCCAACATCAACAAAAGCTCCAAAGTCTGTTAAGCGCCGCACTGTTCCTTCCAGTACTTGACCTTCCGCTAAAGAACTAAGAGCTGTTTGTTTCTTTTGCGCGTTTTCTTCTTCAACAACAGCACGGTGTGATAGGATAATACGATTTTTTTCACGATCGAGTTCTACGACTTTAACCGTTAACGTTTGGTCTTGATAGCTAGCAAAGTCATCAACAAAATGCGCTTCAACTAAAGATGCAGGGATAAATCCTCGCACACCAATGTCTGCTACTAATCCACCTTTAACAACTTCCTTTACAACAGCTTCAAACACTTCGCCTGTGCTTAGTTTTTCTTCTAAATCATCCCAAGCTTTTTCTGCATCGACTGCTTTCTTAGACAAGACTAATAGCTCTTCTTCAACTTTAATTACCTTTGCTTGAATCTCTGTACCTTCTTTAATTACATCACTTGCTTTTTCAATATGTAAACTTGATAATTCACTGATTGGAATAACACCATCTAGCTTGCTGTTGGCAACTTCAACTAGAACTTGCTTATCTTCAACTTTCGTTACAGTTCCAGTTACAGTTTCGCCAACTTCTAATGCTTTTACTTCTACTTGATTCATATCTTCTACCATCGTCTTTTCCTCCTTCAATATCTAGCAGCAATATATTTTCAGATAAAAAGCAGCGAAGCTCTTATCACTATATATCCTTGTATCTATTTTTGTATAGAAAAAAACTCTCTTTGTTACTAACTTCTAATAAATAGAATCTTTTGTCAAGCGAAAAGCTTATTAACTATTGGTATTTTTCAATCAATTTAGCAATTTCACTCATAATTGCTTCCGTCACTTCATCAGCAGATGCACGGCGTTCTCTAAACTCTGACATATCTAATGGCTTTCCATACACTACTTTCACTTTAGAAAATGCTTTATATGGACCAATAATTGCACACGGTACAACATCAGCTGTAGAACGCAGTGCAAAAAAACCTACTCCCGCTAACCCTTTTTTTAGTTTACCGTCTTTACTTCTTGTTCCTTCAGGGAAAAGGCCAAGCACTTTTCCTTCTTTTAGAATTCCTAATCCTTTTCGCAGAGCTTCACGATCTCCCACGCCGCGCTTTACTGGAAATGTTTCTAATTTAGGTAAAATGGTTTTTAAGACGGGTGCATCAAACAACTCTGCTTTGGCCATGAACGAAATCGGACGAGGGCATGTAATCCCTACGGTAGGGGGATCAAGGTTATCAATATGATTTGAGCACAGCAATACCCCACCTTCTGATGGGATATTCTCTGTACCAATTACTTCATAACGATAAACAGGTTTTAATATACCGCGTACTACTGAACGTGCAAATGTATAAAAGCTCACAGCATTCCACCCCTTTCATGTATAATAGAAAGTATTTTTTCAACGACACCTTCAATTGACAATGCTGTTGTATCAATTTCAATTGCATCATCTGCTTTTTTCAAAGGCGCGACTTCACGCTCTGAATCAATTTTATCTCGACGAGCAATGTCAATTTTATGCTGTTCTAGATTAGATGGGAAACCTTTTCTCACGTTCTCTTCATGACGACGCTGAGCTCGCTCTTCCACTGATGCAAGTAAAAAGATTTTCACTTCTGCATGGGGAAGGACGTGCGTACCAATGTCACGCCCATCCATTACAACGCCTCCATTTTGAGCTAACTTCTGCTGTCGAACGACCATTTCTTCACGCACTGATCGGTGTTTAGCAACGATTGATACTGAATTTGTCACCTCTGCTGAACGGATCTCGTTGGTTACTTCTTTACCATTCACACTAACAATCTGTCCATTTTCAGAAGGTTTAAGTTCAATCTCTGTTTCATTTAATAAACGAAGTAACGCTTCTTCGCTTTCTAATTTAACCCCTTGCTGCAGGGCTTGATACGTAAGGGCACGATACATCGCACCTGTGTCTACATAAATATATGATAAATTTTCTGCTATAATCTTTGCTACTGTACTTTTCCCAGCTGCAGCAGGTCCATCAATAGCAATTGAAATTCGCTTTTCCATAAATCCTCCTTGACGTGCTAACAAGAACATATTTTTCATTAATTTCTTTTTACACGAAAAAAAAGAGCAGGTTGCCCCCTGCTTTTTTAATCATTGTTTCTATTTTATCATATCGCTGCTTTACTGGTCGAACGTTTCAATAATTTTGTTGAAATTATTTTTTGCTACTCCTTCATACTGTATAACCTTTGAAAAATAGGTTGTATGTTCGCTGTAAAATAAAAGAGCCTGAGCAGCAAACAAAAAGAAGAACTGAACAATAACAAATTTCACTAATAAGCTTTCAATCCGCTTCATGTTAATCTCTCATTCCATTATTGTATTTACATACTAGTTTGGAACGAACAGGTTTAATTTATACTTACTTTATAACAATCCCTTTCTTCTTAACTCGAGCTGACGCTTTAACGTATAGCGCATTAGTAGCTGTTTTGCTTTTATATTTGAACTCAAAAACTCTACGGATAGCTGCCCTTGCTGTTCGTTAATTGGCTGTTCAACACGAACAAGCTTACCTTGCAGTTCAAGAGTTACCTCTTCCTCTTCATGCTTTAGTAATAAGCCTACCTTAACTTCTTCATTCACTTTAAAATCACTTCTTTCAGACAGGTTAATACAAACCCCTCCGGCACTTAAGTCTCTCGTAAAGCTCTGCAAGGAGTTTTTCGCTTCACCATATTTCTCCATAACTACCGTTAGCGTTACGGGAACTCGAAAGAAATTTCTTCTCTGTACAGCTTCTAAAGAATCGTCTCCCGGATAGTCTAATTCAATAACAGGTATATCTTTAATTGCTCGATCTTTTACTTCTGTTGAGAATCCATAAACGGCTTTATCTTCCCCTACGAACATGGCGTTTAATTTTGTTCCCTTCATTAGGAAAGCTGTTTTTTTGGTCTTTTCGTTAAATGGATAATCAATTATCAGTTTGTGTTCTGTACAATCAACCACTTTACATCGATAGGTGATTTGATCTTCTTCACTTTCTAAGTTAAGCGGCATTCCAACTTTAATCATATAAAAGCCCCCAATTTCATTAGTATTCCTACTATTAAAAATAGTAAAATATACTTAATTTGTAAACATATTTTTAGCCCTATATACTCATTTAACCTCCAATAAATAACATGATTCCTTATATAAAATAAAAAGAGTTTGGGACATAACAAAATGATTGCTTCTAAGAGACGAACAATAGCTGTTCCAATCTTTTTGATTTGTCTCAACACGTTCGTTCCATTGCGCTACGGTCACTCGCTTTCCGCGGGGAGGAACCTGAGCTTCCTCGCTGCGTTGCGGGATCTCCGTTTTCCCTCTCTTTCCCGCAGGAGTCGAGTGTCCTACGCTCCATTCCACCCTGTTTCCAACATTGTTTTCACAATCAACAAAAAACCTGAACGATTAAAAGTGAGAAACTCTCAATCGTTCAGGTTTATCATTAGCTGAATTACTTATGTCCCAGCCTCTTTCGATTAAACTTCGTCATAGATTGGTTCAGCGTTTTGTAATTTATCTACTTTTTCTTCAAATCCTGTTTTTGCATTTACAAAGATTCGATACGTATCGTCATTAATTGTACCAAGAAATTCGTAACACAATACTTCTTCCTGTAAGTCGTTTTCAATAATGGCTAAGCGATCTTCCATCACTTTAAGGTTTGGATTTAATTTTGATTTAGCTTCTTCTTTTGTAATCGTTGGTTCAGGAATGTCCCGTGTACGATGGCGTAATAAAAACTCTTTTGCTGAGAAGCCAGCTACCGTTCCATCATCCAACGCCATTTTCATCTTTACAGCATCGGGATAAATACGCACTCCACTTTCAGTTTCTTCAACAAATGTAAAGACACCAAGATTATCGTACTGAGCGCTTTCAGACATTACAAGGCTTTCAAAGCGATGATCTTTTAAAAATTTATTGGCTTTTTCCATTGCTTCGTTTAGGCTAATATTTTGTTTTTTGACGTCTCTGTTTTCTAATACCCAAATCGGATATCCACCTTTTTTCGTAATATCCATATAAATCTCTTTCTTTGTTGAAGGGTCTTTAATTGTTAAGCTGTAAAAAGGATAATTAGCCCCCTTACCACTTTCCGCAATGTGCATTTCTTCTTTTCCTTTTAAATCTAAAAACGATCGTGCTACTTCTTTGGCAACTCTTTCATCTACTTCACGACCTTTAAGCTGGCCAAATGCTTTTTTCTCGTCTTCGTTTGATGTATTTGTAATACCTAAGTCTGATTCAGCATAGGAATCCATGCTCTTTTCGACAGTTTTCAAGCCATCAATAATGGTATTGTCACCCTGCTTTTCTTTTGTTGCTAAAGCTAGCTCTACATCCATCCATCTTAAATTATTGTCAATAACCAAATGCTGAACTGTACGCATTTCGTTCTGAATTTCAGATGACTTCTCATACAGAGCGTTCAATGTCTTATACTCTTTATCTGTAAGCGGTGATTTACTGAGATCTCTAACAGCTACCTCGTATGCAAAATCGCCAATATCGGATAAGAACTCTTCCGTTTTATTAAAAGGTAACAGCGCTAATGGCAATTGTCCTACATTGCTATGCGCTTCTGAAGTTAAACGCCATACTTCCGCAAGCGCTGGCGATAATTGATCTCGAGAACTCATCGCTAATGTCCCGCCGATTTTATCATTTAATAAATCAAGCTCGTACGATAAATCATGAAACGCTCGTTGATACGTATTTTCGGCTTGTAATAAAACAGCATCTTTTTCTTGATGCTCTGTATACCCCCAATATCCGACTCCTACCACACCAACTGCTAAAATTGTAATTAAAATTGTTCGAATCATTATTATCACCTCTCTTAATTACAGAAAATGTGTTTACCGATTTGTTTAATTTGCGGTCGTGACCAAATCCATGCGCTAGTTGCTGTATCTGGATTAAAGTAATACATTGCATTACCAGTTGGATCCCAGCCGTTAATTGCGTCCAATACAGCTTTTTTTGCCGTTTCATCTGGTTCTAGCCAAATTTGTCCGTCTGCTACAGCAGTAAAGGCTCTCGGTTCAAAGATAACGCCTGCTACTGTGTTTGGAAATGCTGGACTGTTAACTCGGTTTAAAATAACAGCTGCTACCGCTACCTGTCCGTTATACGGCTCGCCTCGCGCTTCTCCATATACAGCATTAGCCATTAGCTGTATATCATTTTGTGAAAATCCATTTGGAACATTTAAAGCTGTTGGCTTTTGCGCTTTTTCTTGCTGTTGTTCACTGCCTCCATTAGTAGCAGCTTTGTTAGTTTGATTTTGTTGAGGAGTAGCTTGATTATTATTTCTACCTTCTGATTGCTGCTGTCCTCGTGACTGTTGACCTGTCGGCTGTTGTTCACTGCCTCCATTAGTAGCAGCTTTGTTAGTTTGATTTTGTTGAGGAGTAGCTTGATTATTATTTCTACCTTCTGATTGCTGCTGTCCTCGTGACTGCTGTCCTCGTGACTGTTGACCTGTCGGCTGTTGTTGCTGACTTTTGGATTGTGATTTTGCATTTTTTTGTACATTGTTCTGACTAGACTTTGCTGAAGAACCTTTTTGTTTATCAATTGGAACTCCACCGTAATGGGTAAATTTATTTCCTTTTTTCAACTCAGTCTTTACATGATACTCATAGTATTTCGTTACGTCTGCTAACTTTTGTTTGGTTTGCGCTCCGGCTAATCCATCAACCTTTTTTATACCAAACTCATACTGGAAATTTCGAAGTGCCCAGTACGTACTCCATCCAAAAACACCGTCAATTTTCCCATTATAAAAGCCGATGTACTGTAAGCGAGACTGCAATTCAATAACGTCTTCCCCTACTGCGCCCCGTTGAATGACTTGATTGGTAAATGCTGATGAAGATTGGGGATTAATCATTGTTATTGCTAATAAAGAACATACGCAAGCTGAACAAATATACTTTGTAATTCGTCCCATTAAAAACATTCCATAACCTCCTACATCGTATGTAAGTGATAAGATGATAAGAGTATTTTTTGTAAAGGATGTTTTTTTATACAGGCTAGGAGAAATTTGCTCAAATAAACAAAAAAAAAAAGTAGCTTTCTTATGAAGAAGCTACGTCTTTTTATTAGGCAATAAACACTTTTTTCGCTTGCTTTACTTTGCGTAATCCCAACCACCATAAATAAATCATAAATGGAATAATAATAAAAATCCAATTATCCATGGTGATAATAATATAATCATAAATACCATGTAATAAAAATGGTGTACCGATTGAATAGAGCGTCCATTTTATTTTTTCATGTCCTTTTGAAAATTTTGCTTTTCCTAAGTAATAACCCATAATAACTCCAAATAAGGCATGGCTAGAAACCGGTAGAATCGCTCGACCAATTGCTGATTCTAAACCGTTAGCAAACAAGTAAAAAATATTCTCAACAGTAGCAAATCCTAACGAAACAGAAACACCGTATACAATGCCATCATAATGCTCATCAAACTCAATGTGTTGATATACTGTAAAAAATAAAATAAACCATTTAAAAAATTCTTCCAAGAAGCTAGTGGAAACGAACGCTTCTACAAAAGGGGAATGAAGTAAATTTTCTTCTTGAAGCACATATTGGATAAACATAATCGGCAACACAAGCAGCGCGCCAAAAATGAAAGTTTTTAAGACCATTGAAATGGGTTCAGTTTCATACTCATCTTTTAAATAAAAAAAGCTCAGTAAAGCTAGTCCAGGCGCAATACCTGCAGATAAAATCGCCAACATAAAGCAGCGCCTCTTTTCATCTGTTTTTTTCCATCGTATCATGTTATTGTTAGAAAGAAAATCATTTATCTACTACCTAATTGAAAGTAGCAAAGACTTTTAACAATTTGATAACGAAAGGATGTCATTATGAAAACTCTTTATATCATTCACACTGGTGGAACTATTTCAATGAAAGAAGATGCTCAAACTGGATCAGTAAAACCTGATGATCATAATCCTTTGCAACACTCAACACCTTTCATCGCTAGCTTAGCAAATGTAATTGTTGAAGAAGCGTTTCATTTACCTTCGCCCCATATTACACCAAAAGAAATGCTTACGTTAGCAAAAAAAATTCAGCAAAAGATTGAGACCGATCAAATTGATGGCGTCGTGATTACACATGGTACTGACACGCTTGAAGAAACTGCTTACTTCCTGGACTTAACAACTAAAACAGATATTCCAATTGTATTAACAGGTGCCATGCGCTCTAGCAATGAAATTGGATCAGACGGGCCTTATAATTTTATTTCTGCAGTTCGCGTTGCTTCAAGTGATGCAGCTAAAGGAAAAGGCGTTCTCGTTGTCATGAACGATGAAATTCACACAGCTAAGAATGTGACTAAAACACATACAAGTAATGTAGCTACCTTTCAAAGCCCTCAATACGGACCAATTGGTATTGTGACAAAGCAAGAAATATCTTTTCATCATATGCCAACAGAGCACGAATTTTACCCTGTAGATAACATTGACAAGCAGGTCATTTTACTGAAGGCTTATGCGGGTATGGATGAACAACTTTTTCAATCACTGGCATCTTTCCATATTGATGGCTTGATTATTGAAGCTCTTGGTCAAGGAAACTTACCTCCACGCACCTTACAGGGTTTACAGCAACTATTGGATAAAAACATTCCAATTGTATTGGTATCTCGTTGCTTTAATGGGATTGCACAAGATGTATATGGATACGAAGGTGGAGGAAAACATTTAAAAGAATTAGGCATGATCTTCTCAAATGGACTAAACGGCCAAAAAGCCCGAATTAAACTGTTAGTTGCTCTTCAAAGCTCTTCAAACCAAGAAGAAATCCAAGAGATCTTTCATAATTAATAAAAAGACAACCATAAAGGCACAACACCTTTATGGTTGTCTACTTGCTAGATATTCAGCAATTTGCCTTCCATGAAAACGCCCATTTTCAATAAAAATTTCATTTGCATTATTTCCTGCTGCAATTACTCCCGCAATAAAAATACCTTGCACATTCGTTTCCATTGTATCAGGGTCAAACAGCGGACGACCTGATTCAAAATCAATCTCAATGCCCATTTTCTCTAAGAATGAATGATCTGGATGGTAACCGGTCATCGCAAAGACAAAATCGTTTGGAATTGTAATTTCTTCTTTTCCATTTGAATACGTTACCGTATGCTCATCAATACGAGTTACAACTGCATCAAAAATCATTTCGATGGTGCCGTTTCGAACCAAGGCTTCAAACTCTGGTAAAATCCAAGGTTTTACGCTCTTTGAATACTCCGATCCTCGGTAAATTACCGTCACGCGAGCGTCCGCCTTTACTAGTTCCAATGCTGCATCCACACTAGAGTTTTTTCCGCCAATGACAACCACATCTTGATTAAAGTATGGATGCCCCTCTTTAAAATAATGATGGACTTTCGGTAGATTTTCACCAGGAACGCTCATATAGTTTGGTGAATCATAATAGCCAGTTGCAACAATAACATGCTCTGCTTCGTATTCACCCTTTGAGGTGGTGACAACAAACTGTCCTTGGTTGTTCTTGTGTACATGTGTTACAAGTTCAAATGAGTGAATTCGTAGATTTTTGCGTTTGACTACTTCACGATAATACGCAAGAGCTTGATTTCGCACAGGTTTTCTGTTTTCTGTAATAAACGGAACATTTCCAATCTCTAACTTCTCACTCGAACTAAAAAACGTTTGATGGGTAGGGTAATTATAAATAGCATTTACAATATTCCCCTTCTCAATTATAAGAGCATTGATGCCGACCGCCTGCAATTCCAAAGCTGCAGAAAGTCCACAGGGTCCCCCTCCGATAATAATTGCTGTTTCTTTTTTCAAACTGCTCACTCCTTTACTTCCAACGAACTTTAGCGTTATACCAAGCTCTTTTCCAACTCCATTCTTTCCTACTAACTAAATTAATTATCTTTACGCACAAAAAAATCTCCTATCTTATGATAGGAGATTTTCTATAAATACGCAAATCTTTCTACTTATTAAATCCAGCCTCTAAAACGTGATGCTTCCGCCATTTTGCGCACGCCTACCATATAAGCAGCCAAGCGCATATCTACCTTACGCGTTGTCGACGTTTCGTAAATAGTATTGAATGATTTAACCATTACTTTTTCTAGCTTTTCTTCTACTTCTTCTTCTGTCCAATAATACCCTTGGTTGTTTTGAACCCATTCAAAGTAAGAAACCGTAACGCCTCCAGCACTAGCTAATACATCAGGCACAAGCAAGATGCCACGCTCAGACAGAATACGGGTTGCTTCTAACGTAGTTGGGCCATTTGCTGCTTCCACAACAATACTTGCTCGAATCTTATCAGCATTTTCTTCTGTAATTTGGTTTTCAATTGCTGCTGGAACAAGAATATCACAATCCAGCTCTAATAATTCTTTGTTACTAATTGTTGTATTAAATAACTTTGTTACCGTACCAAAACTATCTCGTCGATCTAATAGATAGTCAATATCTAAACCGTTCTCGTCATGCAAAGCACCATATGCATCTGAAATACCGATAATTTTAGCACCTGCATCATGCATAAATTTCGCTAAAAAGCTTCCAGCATTTCCAAACCCTTGCACCACGACTCTTGCACCTTTTAAATCAATTCCACGTTTTTTAGCCGCTTCTCTTATACAGATTGTAACCCCTTTAGCTGTTGCTGTTTCACGTCCGTGAGAACCTCCTAATACAAGCGGTTTACCTGTGATAAAACCTGGTGAATTAAATTCATCAATTCGACTATATTCATCCATCATCCAGGCCATAATTTGCGAATTCGTAAATACGTCTGGTGCTGGGATATCTTTTGTTGGACCTACAATTTGACTAATTGCTCTTACATATCCACGACTTAACTTTTCTAATTCTCCAAATGACATATTACGAGGGTCACACACAATTCCGCCTTTCCCCCCGCCATAAGGTAAATCTACAATTCCACATTTCAAGCTCATCCAAATAGAAAGAGCTTTTACTTCTTTTTCGGTTACGTTTGGATGAAAGCGAATTCCACCTTTTGTGGGGCCAACAGCATCGTTATGCTGAGCGCGATAACCTGTAAAGATTTTAACCGAACCATCATCCATTTTGACAGGAATTTTCACTGTCATCATGCGAAGCGGTTCTTTTAACAATTCATATACTTCCTCAGGATAGCCCAATTTCTCCAACGCCTTATGTATGACCGTTTGAGTGGATTTTAACACATCATTTTTCTGTTCTTGTCGATTGCTTTTGCTCTCTTGCATTTTGTCGGCTACCATCTGTAAACCTCCTAAAGTGGATCAAAAAATTAGTAATTCATTAATTTGGTGCATCTTTCATGACATAGTATACACCCTTACTTTTGCTATGCAAAGGGAAATATGAAAGTTTTATGATATTTTGTAGGACAAAACGAAAACGCTTCCAATTAATTGTGTAATCCTCATAATTTTTAGCATTTCTTATAGAATTGCGTGGGATGAATCCCAAAAAACTCCCTTTATTGCCGTAGGTTTACGTAACACCCACAGCAACAAAAGGAGCTGTTACATTTGAATGTACCTTAGCTCTAAGTTTATGAAAAAGTATCTGCAATGTACGAAAGAGCTTGATTATGAATTAACTGCTTTCCATACTCCTGTACCCGATGTTTCGTAATTGTAGAGGGACTTCCATATTCCGCTAACAACGCTATAATATTCCCGATCTCTTTCATCGTCAGTTTTTCTTCTCCTACTAATACATAAAACCGATTTTCAAACGAATAGAGAATAGTTTCAATATCATAATATTGATTAATTCGTTTTGCCAATTGAATAACGTCTTCAAACGTTTGAAATTCAAAAAATAAATCGTGACTTTCATCCAACATCACTTGCATCTCGATAAATTCTTCGTACATATCTTCATGTTCATCAATAATTTCCATTTCATCTTGACTATCTTGTTTCGTCACAAACACGACCATCCCCTGAGCTTGAAGGGAAAAAATCTCTACTGAAAGCGAGCTTGTCGGTTCAAAATTTAATTCTTTGGACGCCTGCTCAATCATCTCACGAAACAGCTGTTTAACCTTAAATGTATCAGTCCACAAATCTTCTTTTGTGAGCCCTCGCTCTTTTAAATCATCGTACGTGACAAAGACTTTTAACTTATTATAATTTAAACGCTCAAGTCTCATTTGCGTCCCTCCCCGCTTGCACTCATAACCACATGGTTTGATAATGCAGTATATGTACCTTCTAGAAAACGGTTCGTGATGTTTACTTACGAGTTTACAGGTTTACACAGTTAAAAACAAGCCTATTGATTATGATGTTCGGCTAATTTTTCAGTTAACCATTCATTCCATTCGTTTTTTGAATTACCTAATAAAAACGAAGAAACTCTTTCCTTATCCTTCCCGTCTAACATTTCAAAAACAAAGCCACCAAGACCAATTTTTAAATGTGGAAACTCTCCTTGCACATCACATGCCAAATCAACGGTTTTCTTAGCATTCTCCATCATTGTACAGGACATAAAGAAGAAGGTTGGATCCACTTCTTTTAAAATGAGATAAATATCTCTTTCTTCAATGCTGCTCCCTAAGTAAATAACTTCAAACCCTTTTCTTCTCAAGAACAATGTAAAAACAAGCAGCCCTACTTCATGCGTTTCATTTGGACCGCACACCGCGATGGCTTTTGGTAATAAACCACTTGAAGGAAGAGAATAAAATAACATGCTGATTCTTGTTTTCAGTAACTGCGTAGCATAGTGTTCATGGGCACTTGTAATCTTACCTTTTTCCCACATATCTCCTACTGTAACTAATAAAGAACCTAGTATATCAATTACTACTTGCTCCACGGAATATAAGCTAAAAGCATGATTGATTAGTTCTTGTGCTTTACTTTCTTCAAAAGATAATAAATGATGTAAAATTTGATCTTTTAAACGTTGAGGTGTTTCCACTTCACTTTGGTCAGCAGTTTGGTGAATGTTTGCGCTCTCTGTTTCTAACAATGAGACAGCTTGACTAATAGTAAAGCCGTTGCTCACTTTATCTGTTAACCACTTTAATTTTTTAAAATCTGCCTCTGTATACAAACGATGACCCGACTCGTTTCGCACAGGGTTAAATATTTTATAACGACGCTCCCATGCACGCAACGTTCCGGGTTGGATTCCGACCATGTTTGAGATGGCTTTAATATTATACTTTCCTTCTTGTGAAGCCATATGTAACCTCCAACGACTCTTCGTGAACTATAACGTATTACTTGCATTATAGGATAAGTTACACGTTGTGTAAAATCTGTATATGCTATGTTCAAAAGACGCTTAAAGTTAGTTTGCTCTAGTAATTGTTAGAACATGCGCCTTGGCTTTGGCTTCCAAACGAAGAGGTAAAGAAGTAGTTCCATACCCATTGCTCACAAAGTAAACTATATCTTTATGCGTTTTAAGTCCACCTAATTCATAAGGGCCAAACCCAAGCAAACGGATTTGTCCACCATGAGTGTGACCGCTAAGCATTAAGTCAACACGCTGTTTTTCCACTTCAAAGACTGCATCTGGATTATGGCTAAGCAACAGTGTGAAATGTTGTTGATTTACACCGTTATAAGCTTGATTAATGTTTAAGTGCCCTTCTGACAAGTCATCAACTCCCACAATATTGTAAAAAACCCCTTCCTTCTCGATACAAATTGCTTCGTTTTTTAAAGCTACTACCTCATGCTTTTTGAAAAGAGCAGCTAGACTCTGTTGATTAATTTCATAGTCGTTATTTCCCCATACAAAGTAAATAGAACCTAGCTGTCTTAACTGCTTGATATTCGCTTCAATCTGTTGTGGCGAGACACCTTTTTCCGCTAGGTCTCCTCCAATAACAACAAAATCAATATGTCCCTTTACTTGTTCAATTAAGGATTTTGTAACCGTACGTTTATGTATATCTGAAATAAAGAAAATACGCAGTGACTGCCATTCCTTTGGAACACCCTTCACTTCAATATGTTCTTGTTCGACAACTGTACGCTGTGCCTCTTTGGCCATGTAAGTAAGTAAAACAATAGCAGCCACTACTAACACACCGATAATTCCTACAATCATAATCATGCTCACTCCTTTTTTATTTACTTTGTGAAGCAGCACCTATACCGTAAATGAATGAGACCAACATAACTGGTAATAGTACATAATATTCAAATGAAATAAACGCTACGCAACCCACTAAAGAAAGCAATGCTACAAGAAATTCCACTCTGTGCAACCTTGTTCCTTGTATCCAGCGGTACACATTTTCAATTAACACCTGCACCCAAATAGCTTGACACGTACAGCTAATTAAAAAGAGCAAAACCGTTGCAAACAGATTCTCTGGATTTTCCAGAAAAAATACAATGGTATCTAGAGAAGCTCCTTCTCGTTCAAATACAGAGGTTGTAATGAAATAATAACTACATACCCACCCTATTACAAATAATAACCACTTTCTCATAATACAAGCCTCCCCTCACTACAACTTGTATGTGAGAAGAGGCTATTGCATGTATTGAATGCTTATTTATTTTCATGATACAAATTAATATCGTAGGTTTGTTTCATTGCCGCATACAAATCTTTTCGACTTTCCCACTGTGCTGGAGTTGACCAAATGTCCTTGCTTTTTTGAATAATTTCACACCGCAAATCATTAAATTCTTTTTCCACCTTATCGCATTGCTTTTGCATTTGTATCATCCTAAAATAGGTAGAAAAAATGATGATAAGCAAGAGAAGATGCTTACTATCACCGAGAAAAAATTGAATAAAGTCACTAAAAGCTATCAGGTTTAAGCGCGAAGTAAATACAAATAAATAACTTATCCCAAACAGCAAGCATACAAAAAATACCCACTTCCATTTATTCATTGATTTTTGAGTAGCCGATAACTTTTCTTTTTTATTTATAACGCTTTCTAATATATATTGAGTAGGTTCATCAACATGATAGCGAGACAGCTCTTTCACTTTCTTCAACTCCCCTTTATAAGGCTAGTACAACAGTATGAAGAAAGGTGAATGTTTATGTTTAAAATTTCAACAATGGTCTTTCGAGTGAACGTCTTGTTTGAGCAATCTCGCTAGTTCGGCTTGCCATCCTAAAAATGTAGATTCTGTACGCTCATGTTCGGATTGCTTAAATTCATCTAAATCAATGCTGCAAAGATCACAACAATTGTGCCTCTCTGAAATGCCCTCTTCTTCAAAATATCTCATTAAGGCTTTTCTTCTACATTCTTTTGTATGGATAAACCCTTTCATTGCATGGTATTTTTTCTGCTTAGCGTTTAGGCGTTTATTTACAATCTCCACCAGTTCTCCATATAGAGATTCCGTAACCTGTTCTGGATAAATTATTCCATCATGAATCGCACCAATGTTTTCTAAATAGTGGCGAATAAAACGCCAATGCGTCTCATAAACACCAATTGTAAATAAAAAGTGGGCTTCAACGTCTCGAACTCCAACTGGACTGGAGCTTGAACGAATTTGTGACAAACAATATAAAAGCGTATCTGGAGAAGGAAGCTCTAAGTCTAACAAAGCCTGTGCAGACCCATCATCTTCTTCACTATATAATAAAATTGCTAAGCTCGGTAAGCCATCACGGCCTCCTCTTCCAATTTCCTGAACATAGGATTCAAGCTGCGTAGGCGTTTGAAAATGCAGGACAAAACGAACGTTCGATTTGTTAACTCCCATTCCAAAAGCACTTGTACAGCAGATGAAGTCGAGCTGATTTTCAAGAAATTGTCGCTGAATGAGCATGCGATCGTTAGCTTCCATTCCTCCATGGTAATATTGGACTTTTTCGACACCATTTTCTTTTAAGTAGTGCGTTAACGACTCCGTTAACGCTCGGCTAGAGCAATAAATAATACCTGGTTTTTGAATTTTCGTTACGTATTCCAGTAGCTTTTTCTTTTTTTCTTCAAGACCATGCACATGCTCTACGCTGATAGCAATATTTGAACGATTCATTGAATATAAATGCTCGTTGACTTGATCAAGGTGTAGATAAGTTTTAATATCACTGAGCACTTCACTCGTTGCTGTACCTGTTAGCGCTAAGCAAGTCGGTTTCCCTAGGTTTTCCCATACCATGCCTAAGTTTAAATAATCTAACCGAAAGTCATGGCCCCATTGCGAAATACAGTGTGCTTCATCTACAACGAACATACCAATATTTGCTTGTTTGAGAGCCTGAACTACATACGGATTCTGTAAGATTTCAGGAGAAGCATAAATGAAACGATAGCTATTTAAGGAACGAAGCGCCTGCCGCTTTTCATCTTCACGTAAAAAACTGTTAAGAGCAATAACTCGTTTTTCTCCCTTGGCTTTGAGCTGCTGAACCTGATCTTCCATTAAGGAAAGCAACGGGGACACGATAAGGATTGGCCGCTTTAAAAAATAGCCAGGGAGCTGGTAACAAAGTGACTTTCCTGTTCCCGTAGGCAAGACGGCCAAAACATGATTGTTATTTAATAAGTCCGTTATAATTTCTTTTTGACCGTTCCGAAAAGTAGAAAAGCCGAATTTCTTTTGAAGCACCTGTTCTAACTGCATCGTCTTACTCCTTTCTTAATTCGTTACGCACTTAGCCAATACAAGACGAATTTGAAAATAAGTAAGGTGATCACTAACCCTTTTTTTGATTTCTTTTAGCTGATTGGTATTTAACGCTTCAAAAGCATTCATAATTTCCTTTTGATCCTCCACTTTTACATAATCATCAATAGTAAAATTAGGAAGAAACAGCGCCAATTCAGCAATATGATCTTCAATGGTGCTCTCTTTTAACCGTCTAATTCGAGCTACTTCTTTTAATGATTTTCCTTTTTGTAACCACTCGTACGTTTTAACTGTTGAAGCCGTTAGTGGCACAGTCATATGTACGTCCTGTATAAATTGTTGAAGAACTGGAAATTCACTTCGACATTCGCTAATTTGCTCAATGATTTGATGAACGACGCTGATCATTAATAAATGAACGTAGTGTTCGTTCATCTTATAATATTCAGCAAGCTGACTTTTGGTTAAACCAATTCGCTTATATCCACTCAGATGTTGAACAAACACATCAGCGTTTTGAGAAGAACATTTCGTTAAAATACATTTTAATTCATTAAACAAGCGTTTGGCCAACTCTTCTCTTGAATACGACTGAGAAAATAAATAAGCTTTCACCCATTGAATGATCTCAGGATCTTGGGTGATTGGCAAAAATCCCTTTTGAAAATACTGTAGATTAGAGATTGTTTGAATGAACAAGGTCAGCCTCGATAAAAATAATTGTGTGCTACTCGCAAATTGCCAACCGCTAAGCTTAGCTGGCAGAGGCCATTCACGTAATTGTTGGTGAAGTGCCTCTTCACCCTTGCTTGTTAGCATATATTTTTGATGGTCCACTTCTTTAATGAATTGATGAGAAGTAAGCTCTTTTACGTATAGAGAAAATGTTTCTTTTTTCAAGTAACTAAATGATTGAAATAAAAAAGACAAGCCAAAGATTTTACCGTCTTGAATTGTTTGCGCTGATTTTTTCCCAGTTACTATATGATAAATCCCGTAAACTGTTCGTTCACCTTTTAGTTGTTGCATACTATATAGCATAACGGTTTGAATATAGTTCACAATCGTCAACTTCCTTTCTCTTTTCATTTTACCAAAACTTTAACAGAAAGCACCTTTTTGTCATTGCACGAATTGAGGTGAACGAAAAAAGTGGCACTATAAGTCATGACAAACCCTTGTCTGATAAGCATTATCAATGACTTTTCTATTGAAAAGTTTTAAAAATCGTCTTACAATGGGTAAAGAGAAATTTCACGCTTATGTTGAAAAGAGATTATATAACACGAAATTTTCGAACACTTTACAGGAGGTCTTGTTATGCCAAAATATACAATTGTTGACAAAGATACATGTATTGCATGTGGAGCATGTGGAGCAGCAGCGCCAGATATTTACGATTACGATGATGAAGGAATTGCGTTCGTAACATTAGATGATAACCAAGGGATTGTGGAAGTTCCTGAAGAATTAGAAGATGATATGATGGATGCATTTGAAGGTTGCCCAACAGATTCAATCCGCGTAGCAGATGAGAAGTTTGACGGCGACTCTAACAAATTTGAATAAAAAACAATAAAAGACCTGTACATCCACGTACAGGTCTTTTTTCTATTTAAACAGCGACTCGCTTTGTAATCCAATATTTCATTTTATTAAATAAAACAACGAAAATTAAGCCAGTAATAATTCCTTTAATCATGTTAAATGGCAGAATGCCCGTTACGACTAGCTGACGTGTTTCCTCACTTGACAGCGCCGGTGACTGTAAGAAAAGCGTATATGCAGGTAAGAACACATAGCAATTTAAAAACGCCATTCCAACTGACATCACTACTGTTCCAACTACTAAACCTGTTGTAATACCTTTTGTATTTTTAAATTTATGAAACATAAGAGAAACCGGTAAGATAAACAATAGCCCTGCTACAAAATTTGCTAATTGGCCTACAGGGACGCCTGTTGCACTTCCTTGAATGAGATAATGCAGCAAATTTTTAATTCCTTCGACAATAAGACCTGCTACAGGACCAAAGATTAATGCAGCAAGCAGCGCCGGTACCTCACTAAAATCAATTTTTAAAAACGGTGGTATACCTGGTATTGGGAAGTTAAGCATCATTAATACATAAGACAAACCGCTTAGCATCCCTAGAATAACAAGCTTTTGTGTTTTCTTGCTATGTTCCATTTTCCTCTCTCCTTCTTGCGATCCATTCTTCCAAGAAGAAAGGTTCATTGCACATGCACTCCATAAAAAAACCTCAACAAATTTGTTGAGGGAAAATGCAGGCACATTCAATAAACGTTCAACACATTTGTTTTTGAACGTTTGAACCTCCACCTTCTCCCATCCAGACTTTACTGTCGGCTTTGGAATCACACCAAATCCTGCTCCACATTTAAAGAGCTCGCGGGCTTAAAACAATTTGTTTATCACCGCCGGTCGGGAATTACACCCTGCCCCGAAGATAGATCAATATTTAATGATGTTCACATTATATGATACCTTGAATTAAAAGTAAATCATTTGATACAAAAAATACTGCAATTCCGATTTCTTTCAGTCATTATTTTTTCATGATGAAAAAACAGCGCAATAACGAAAGATTGTCAGGTATTCTTTCACCGTACTTTCTTACATATAAAACTCCAAAAAGTACGTATTAAAAATATTTTCACAAAAACAAAACCGCTAAAATACCAAGTTTTTCACTAAAAATCCGAATATTAAGTAACAAATTAAAAATGAAAACGTTACCAATTGTGAACTTTTCTACAATCCAATTGACAGAATTTTTTTAACGTGATAAATTATCAGATATTTGAGTTGTGAAAGGGAGATGTTAATACATGTATGAAGTGTTAGTAGCTGATTCAATTAGCAATGAAGGTCTTGCTCCATTATTAGAAGCATCAAATGTTAATTTAACAAGAAAAAAAGTAACGGAAGTTGAAGATTTATTGCATACATACGATGCACTGCTTGTTCGAAGCGCAACGACTGTGACAGAAGACTTGTTAGACAAAATGAAGAATTTAAAGATTGTTGCTCGTGCAGGTGTAGGTGTCGATAACATTGATATTGAAGCATCAACTAAACGAGGCGTTGTTGTCATTAATGCCCCAAATGGAAACACTATTTCTACAGCTGAGCATACTTTTGCCATGATGGCTAGCTTAGTTCGCCATATCCCTCAAGGGAACATTTCCGTTAAGTCTCGCGAATGGAACCGATCAGCTTTTGTTGGTACGGAACTCAATCGCAAGCATTTGGGAATTGTTGGTTTTGGTCGTATCGGCTCTGAACTTGCAAAACGTGCGAAAGCCTTTAACATGACGGTACATGTATATGATCCATTTTTAACAACATCTCGTGCAGAAAAACTAGGAGTTGACCTCTTATCGTTAGATGATTTATTAGCAGTAGCTGATATTATTACTGTTCATACGCCATTAACGAAAGATACAAAAGGTTTATTGAATCGCGAGACGTTAGCCAAAACAAAGAAAGGCGTTTACTTACTAAATTGTGCACGAGGCGGTATTATTGATGAAGAAGCACTTGCACACTATTTAGAGATTGGTCACGTTCAAGGCGCTGCAATTGACGTATTTGAAGTAGAACCACCTACTGATAATCCACTTTTAAACTTTGACCAAGTTATTACAACACCACATTTAGGTGCTTCAACAAAAGAAGCGCAGTTAAATGTAGCAGAAGATGTTGCCTATGACGTGCTACGCTTCTTAGAAGGCAACCCAGTAAGTTCGTCAATTAACTTACCGACGCTTTCAAAAGACGTATTTGAAAAAATCCAGCCGTTTACTAGCTTAACGAAACAGCTTGGTGCCGTTCTATCACAATGCATGAAAGAACCTGTTCAAGATATTTCTGTTACGTACGCAGGAACAGTAGCAGACTTAGAAACAACCTATATTACACGAAGCTTGTTATCTGGATTTTTAACTCATCGTATTGACCGTTCAGTCAACGAAGTAAACGCGTCAATGATTGCCAAAGAAAGAGGCATTACGTTTGGTGAGAAGATTTCTGATAACACTCAAGGCTATGCTAACATTATTGAAGTTGTTGTAAAAGGAGAGTCTCGCACATTCTCTATTACTGGTACGTATATTAAAGATTATGGTCCTCGCGTTATTAACATTGATTCATTCGACATTGATTTTTATCCAGAAGGACATTTATTATATATCCGACACACAGACCAACCAGGTGTTATTGGAAATGTTGGTAAAGCGCTTGGTGACTTAGATATCAACATTGCAACAATGCAGGTAGGACGCAAACAAAAAGGCGGAGAAGCCATTATGATGCTTACGTTCGACCGTCTTATTGAAGACGCAACGATTGAATCATTAAAGCAAGCAAGTGAAATTGTTACAATTCAACGTATTGAACTATAAAATAAAAACAAGAAAGGTCTAGGCCTTTCTTGTTTTTATTTTGTTATCTTTAGATGTTGACCTGGATAAATATCGCTGGTCGTCATATGATTCCTTCCTTTTAAATCGTCTACATTCATTTCATATTTTTGTGCGATTTTAGATAACGTGTCTCCTCTTTTTACAACGTACCCTTCATTCAACTGTCTAAATACAGCAGTCTCTAAATCTTCCCTTACGTAGGCTGATAATTTCCCTTGATCAAGCTTTGCAATCGGGTTAATAGCATTCGTTTTATTAATATTCCATGTTCCCTTATGAACCTCAAAATGCAAATGAGCACCCGATGATCGCCCTGTGTTACCTACTTGTCCAATTGCCTGACGAATAGAAACTCTTTCACCTTCTGTAACATCTCGACTATTCAAGTGTGCATACACCGTTTCATATCCGTTATCTTGCTTAATAAACACAACTTGTCCATATGTATCAGAGTAATAAGACTTTGTAACTCTTCCACTATATACTGCATACACCTGTGTCCCCACAGGCGCTGCAATATCAATACCAAAATGCTTTGCGTTACGAGAGCCAAACACATCTGTAAGCGTTCCTTCTTCAGTCGGCCAGTTCCACTGTGTAGAAGCTTCTGCTTTAGCCATTGTTCCTCCAACAAACAATAGCCCTATACACATCCCCATAATGACTACTACTAATATTCGCCTTACAATATCAAGCATACATGTCCTCCTATATACTAAGCGTTTCTTGACACATAAATATACTATATGCAGTTTCGAAAATTCTAGACATTTCCAGTAAAAAAGGTTAGAAAATATTTTACTATTTTCTAACCTTTTACTCTTTGGTCTTTAAAACACAAGTAGCATTTATCTTATTAGTAGTGTTTAGGTAGCTTAATAAAAAATGTTGTTCCCTGATTTAAAATGCTGTTTACCACAATGACTCCACGATGTGCTTCTACGATATTTTTTGCAATCGCAAGCCCGAGTCCCGTACCTGATTTCCCTCTTGTTCTTGCCTTATCTGCTTTATAAAATCGTTCAAAAACAAATGGTAAATCTTCTTCTGGTATTCCTACACCTGTATCTTCAACTGAAAGATGAACTTCCGTTTGGTTACTGTTAATACCAAGGGTCACTTTTCCACCTTTAGGGGTATGACGAATCGCATTGTCAATCAAGTTGGTCAATACCTGTTCTATCCGATCTGCATCGATGGTTGCCGGGAGCTGTGTTTGTGAATTGGTTTGGAGTTCCAGCATAACATCCTGCTCTTTGGCAATTCCTTGGAATTTACGAACTACTCGCTCAGCAAGTTCAACCATCTCAATTTCAGCTACGTGAAGCTGAACATGTCCTGCTTCCATTCGAGCTAAATCTAATAGTTCGTTAACAAGTCGCCCCATCCTTAAGGATTCATCGTAAATAACTTGGGTAATTTCTTTTTTCTCTTCTTCCGTGCTAGCAATGTCATCAATAATCGCTTCACTATAACCTTGCAGCATCGAAATAGGTGTGCGTAACTCATGTGAAACATTGGCGATAAAATCTTTTCGGAGCTTATCTAATTTACGCTCTTCTGACATATCACGTAAAACCGCAACGGCTCCGCGAATCTTCGTTTGGTTATAGAGTGGTGACATAAGGATAACCCACGTCTGTCCTTGTATCGTTAGCTCTGCGCTCTGTTCTTTTTCACTTTTAACAACGCTCTCGAACAAACGAACCACTTTTAAAGGAAGCTCTGGAATGGACTGGTTATTCATATTTTGCTCATAGTACCATGCTTGTAAAAACTGATTGGCAGGTGGGTTGGTAATTAAAATCGAACCATTTTGACTAAATGTGATAACCCCATCCGCCATACTACTTAATATACTTGAAAGCTGCTCTTTTTCTTGATTTAAAGCATTAAGGTTGAATTTCAACTGCCTTCCCATCTGATTGAGGGCAATTGCTAGTTCGCCAATTTCATCGTGTGTTAAAATTGGCACTTTCGTCTCAAAATTTCCTTTTGTAACCTCAAAAGCTGCCTGCTTCATTTTTCGAAGCGGAGCGGTAATTCGAGTTGATAAGAAAAAAGCAAAAATTGTAGTTAGTACGATGGCAATACCCGCAGCTAAGATAATGAACTTTGTTGTATAGCGTGCAGGCTCTTCAATTTCAGCTAGTGATTGGTATAAATAAACCCCGCCATTCCCTTGACCATCTGCAGATAACGGAACGCCTACAATAAACATAAGGGGACTTTCTGAAGTACCTCTATTTTCAGTCATGTACATTTCTTCGTGTACAACTTCACCATGCGTGGTCACTCTTTGAAGATTTTCATCTTCAGAAATGAGCGATATGACAGTGTCACGACTCTCTTCTTCCGGGTGAGTGGAGTTCCAATACTTCTTATCTCCCTGTACAATTAAGATACTGGCTTGGTCAGCTAATTCGCGTGCAATTGAAAGCCCGAGCTCCTGGTCTTTGGTTTCCTTTACGATAGTAGAAATTTTAGCTGCAGTTTTAGTTAGTCGTTTTTCTGCGGCATCTACATGATAATTTTCAAAGAACTGCAGCAATAAAACCGTTAAAATAAATAAAACAAACGTAACCAGTAATAGGATAGTGAACCAGAGTTTACCAACAACACTCCGCCAAAACATCAGCTGTTTCCAACCTCGAATTTATACCCTACACCCCAAACGGTTACAATCATTTTAGCAGCGTCTGGAGAGACGCGATTTAATTTTTCTCGCAAACGTTTGACATGAGTATCTACCGTCCTTAAATCTCCAAAGAAATCATAGTGCCAAACTTCTCTCAGAAGCTGCTCACGGTCGTACACTTTATCCGGTGTTTTTGCTAAGAAGCACAGCAATTCGTACTCTTTTGGCGTTAGGTTGACTTCTTTATCATCAGCAGTCACACGATGTGCATCATTATCGATTGTTAAATGGTCAAACACAATCATATTTTTAACCGAAGGTGTTGGCTCCATAACAGGTGTAGACGAAGATCGTCGTAACAAGGCCTTGACGCGCAGTACAACTTCTCTAGGACTGAAGGGCTTAACAATATAGTCATCCGTTCCAACTTCAAAACCTTGAACACGGTTTACTTCTTCACCCTTCGCTGTTAGCATAATAATCGGTGTTGTTTTTTTCTCACGAATTTGTTTACACACTTCAATTCCATCAATTCCAGGCATCATTAAATCTAAAATAATAAGATCATAATTTATATGTAACGCTTTCTCAATAGCCTCATGGCCATCAGCAGCTTCTTCAATCGTATATCCTTCTTTTTCTAAATACATCTTTAACAAACGACGAATACGATCTTCATCGTCCACAAGTAATAATCTTTGTTCAGTTTGCATGTTCTCAACCTCCTATGTTTAGTTTACAAAAAAAACGGGTGAACCGCTACCAATGTCTAATCAACATTGTGACAATCTATGTAACAAATGAACGGGACTTAAAAGGTGTCTCTATTATTTATACTTTTTTATATCATTTTTCATTTATGCCTAATTTCCACATCTGATTGGATTCATTATGACAAAAAAAACTCGCTGTCGCAATGACAGCGAGTTTTTTCTTACGCATATGAGTGTAGGCCTGCAATGACCAAGTTAACCGCAACGAGATTAAACATAATAATAGCAAAGCCACCAACTGCTAGCCATGCTGAACGTTCACCTTGCCAGCCTTTGGCTAAGCGCAGATGTAAAAAGGCTGCGTAAAATAGCCACGTAATTAAAGCCCACACTTCTTTTGGGTCCCACCCCCAGAAGCGTGTCCACGCAATTTGCGCCCATATCATGGCGAAAATTAAAGCACCTAAAGTAAAAACAGGAAACCCAATAGCAACTGAGCGATAGCCTACTTCATCTAATAGTTCACTGTTTACTTGCTTGACTAACGGCTTTAAAGCAGCGCCGATTCGTTTGCGAAGAACAAGACGAAGTAACCAATATAGGACAAAACCACTCATGAGTGACCATAAAACCGTATTTAACTTTTGTGCATTAATAATTGCAGGTACTGAAACCGCTGGCTCTAAACGATCAGTCGTTACTAACTCTCCGTCATGTGGACCAACTAGAGCCGGGAGATGATACACCATTTCAGCCTGCTTTTCATTTTTATCGACCCATGTAAACGTAGCATCATAGTTTGATAAACTAAAAGCTGTTGTCATGATAATAAATCCAACCGTACTCAGTAAAGAATATAAGATAAATTCTAGCCAAAATGTTTTTTTGGTTGCTTTCGTTTGATCAATACATTTAATAAGATAAATCAGTCCCGCTACAAAGCTGATAGCTAAAATTGCTTCGCCGGCAGCAGCCGTTGTAACGTGAATATGTAACCAGTTTGTTTGAAGCGCTGGTATTAAAGGTGAAATTTCCGTTGGAAACATACTTGCATACGCAATGATTAACAGCGCAATAGGAAGAGCAAATACGCCTAGAATACTTAATTTATAGATAAAGTAAATAATAATAAATGCCCCGACAATCATCATGCCAAAGAAGGTTGTAAATTCAAATAGATTACTAACCGGCGCATGGCCTGAAGCAATCCATCTCGTAATAAAATATCCAACTTGTGCAATGAATCCAACAATCGTTACGCTAATTCCAAATATCGGCCACTTGTTTGCCTTATGCTTTGAATTCTTTTCTCTAATGGCTCCACCAAAGAAAAAAGTAGCGACTAAATAAGCAATGAAAGCTACATAAAGCAAGTTACTACTAACGCTAGCAAAATCCATTCTGTCTCCTCCTATCCCTTGTCTTTATCTACTTGATCATGCAACGGCATAATCTTAGTTTGTTGAACTGCTTGATTTAACTCATTTTTCAAACCATACCAGTTTTTATTTGTGTGAGCGGCTAACCACAGCTCATCCCCAATCCTTTGAATCCACAAACGTCGATGATTCCAATACATTCCTTGAATGACACCGATCATAAAGATCGCACCTCCTAGGCCTAAAATCCAAAGCGTATAATCCTTTCTGACTGTTAACCCTGTTACATTTTTTGTATCTACGCCTGCAAAGGACATCTTATAATCATTTTCACCAAGTGGCTCTAGGTTCTGTTGAATAGCGACAAGTGCTACCTCACCTTTTGGATGCTCAGGTGAAAACATTTTAAACACAAAGGCTGGGTTGTTCGGTACCCGTGTTTTGGTATCTGGGTTTCCATCATCATTCAAATAAAAGTCTGGGAAATAGCTAATTAAATCTACTTTATAGCCATCCTTGAGCGTATATGTTTCCTCGGGATTATATAAATCAACTGTTAATTGGCCAATATTTTCTTCCGTTTCTTTGTTTGTTAAATGAAACGACATGGCGTTGAATTCATTAAGCTTATAATCCACCTGGTAAATGGCATAGCCTTCATGCTTTAAAGGTTCATTTACGCGAATGCTCTTATCCTTTAATTCTTTTAATTCTGGCGTTTGCCCAGGAATACTGTCCCCTTCACGCTCGTATAGAGTCACATCGGCTTGATAGTTCTTTACAATGGCTTGATTGCCCACGCGGTCAATTGCTTGTTGAAAAACTTCTTTTTCCGTCTCTTTATCATACATTTCGACTTTAAACGCATTGTTTTTCAAATAGTATTCCCCATCAGTACCGGGCACTACCTTTGTTTCACCTTCTCGTACCCACAGTACTTCATCAACGTACATGCCAGGTACAAACCGAAGCATAGCACCGATTAAGAAAATAATAAGACCAAGGTGATTGACGTAAGGTCCCCATCTCGAAAACCTTCCTTTTTCAGCCAATATATTTCCGCTTTCTTCTCGAATTGTATAACGATGCTTTTTCAACTGCTCTTTCATAGCTTCATAGTCTTCATCTGCCCATGACTTCGTGACGCTAAATAAACGCTGCTTTTTCAAGAAATTGGCGTGTTTTTTTACTCTTTGATACTTTAGTGATTTATAAAGTGGAACAACTCGGTCTAAGCTGGCGATGACCAATGATATACCGAGCGATGCAATTAAAAGCATGTACCACCATGAACCATATAAATTGTGAAATCCTAGTTCGTAGTAGAGTTTTCCCGTCCATCCGTATTCTTGTTCATAGTATTGAACTGCTGTTGTTCCTGGTGGTATGTACATTTCTTGTGGATAAATCGTTCCTAGAGCTGATGCTGCAAGTGTAAGGATAATAATCCAAACACCTACCTTTACTGAAGAGAAAAAGTTCCATATCTTATCAATGATTGTTTTATTGTATGTTTGTGAGCGCCTTGCACTACCCTCATATCGCATATCAACCAGTTGCTTTGAGGACTCTTCATTCAGCGGCTTCCCACACGCTTCACATAATACGGTTCCTTCTTTGTTTTGATGACCGCATTCACATCGTATTTGTTTCATAGCAAAAACTCCCTACGGCTTAATTAATTCCATGTACTCTTGAATTCGTTGTTCATCTAACCCTCCAATAAACACATCGACAATCTTTCCATTCTTATCAATTAAAAACGTAGTTGGTAACGGGTCTACACCGTATGCATGGAGAACTTGTGAATCCCTGTCCATTAAAATCGGAAAGGATAATCCATAACGGTTTGCAAACTGCTTAACAGCAACATCTGTTTCATCAACATTTGCAGCCAAAATTTCAACACCTTGGTCTTTATACTTCGCGTATTGTGCTTCCATTACAGGCATTTCTTTTTCACAAGGTTTACACCACGTGCCCCAAAAGTTTAAAAAGACGCCTTTTCCTTTGTAATCCGACAGCTTATGTTCATTCCCCTCTAAATCTTGGAGAACAAAGTTAGGAGCCTGGTCACCTACTGAAAATGCTTGCTTGTCAGCTATAAACTGCGTATATAGAGTATAGCCCACAGCAACTAATAAAATAGTTAGAATCGTAGTACGAATAAATAAGCGACGTTTTTTCATCCCAATCGAACTCCTCTAAATCGTTTTCATTATGCGTTTTCTTACAATTATAGCATTTTTTCGCATTAGTAAAGGTAAAAATATTATGAAGGTTATGTGACACAGCAACGCTTTCAACAAAGAATGGACAACTCATTTATTTATAATTTATGCGCTTACATCTTTATTCATAAAAAAGCACGTTTAGCTGATCGAATGATCTACCAGCTAAACGTGCCTTGTTATACTTACTTACCTGTTTGTGCTTTCGTATACAGCTGCTTTACTTCATGAGCCGTTAATTCTCTTGCTTCTCCTGCGTTTAAGCCTCTTAAATCTAAATTTGCATAGCGTTCGCGCTTTAATTTTAAGACAGGATGACCAATCGCTTCAAACATGCGACGCACTTGGCGGTTTTTACCTTCATGAATCGATAGCTCTACGATGGCTGTTTGCTTTCCTTTATCAATAGACAGAACTTTTGCACGCGCAGGCGATGTTTTTCCGTCTTCAAGCATAATACCTCTCTGTAGCTGTCTGATTTTTTCACGCGGTGGAATACCTTTAATTTTTGCCACGTACACCTTATCAATTTCGTACTTTGGATGCGTCAGCAGGTTGGCAAATTCACCATCATTTGTTAAAAGAATTAGCCCCGACGTATCATAATCTAAGCGCCCAATTGGATAGATACGTTCTTCAACGTGAGGGAAAAAGTCCACAACCGTTTTTCGATCTTTATCATCCTTCGCTGCTGAAATAACGCCTCTTGGCTTATATAACATAAAATAGACGGGTTCTTCGCGTTCTAATGGTACACCGTCCACTTCAATTTTATCGTTAGGTCCTACCTTTGTTCCTAGCTCTTTTATTGCTTTTCCGTTCACCGTTACTCGTCCTTGCGTAATAAGCTCTTCAGCTTTACGCCTTGAAGCAACACCCGCATGAGCAATTACTTTTTGTAATCGTTCCATTTATATCTCACCTCTTGTAACATCTTACTTGTTTACTCTCTAATATACAAGCCTGTACAGCAAATAGCTATTAATTTTCTCATGCAAAAAAGAAAGCATGTCAAGCCTGCTTTCTTTTACCTTTATTATGACCCAAAAACAAGAATAACAATTACCACTGATGCGACAATGCCTACTAAATCCGCTAACAAGCCAACCTTTAGAGCATCGCCCATTTTTTTTATGCCTACCGCTCCAAAATAAACGGTTAAAATATAAAATGTAGTATCAGTACTTCCCTGCATAGTAGAAGCTAATCGTCCAATAAAGGAATCCGGCCCATACGTTGCAATTAAATCGGTTGTAATACCCAAAGCGGCAGTTCCTGAAATTGGCTTGATTAAAGCAAGTGGTACTATATCAGCTGGCACGCCAACTGCATCTAAAAATGGCTTCATAAAGTTTAAAAAGAAATCTAAAGCTCCAGATGCTCGAAAGATTGAAATACTTACGAGCATCCCAACGAGATAAGGAATAATAGAAAACGCAATTTGTAGTCCATCCTTCCCGCCTTCTACAAATCGTTCATAAGTTGGGATTTTTTTATATGTTCCATATAAAAGGATACAACCTACAATAAGAGGGATAAACATAATGGAAATTTGATTCAATAAGGTCATCTACGCCCCCCTCCTTTTCTCATACGGCGATGGTAGAAATAACGATCAATGATAATGGCTCCCATTGTAGCAACAACCGTTGCAAGAAGTGTCGTTCCTACAATCTCTGTGGGATTGGCGGAATTATACGTGATACGAATGGCAATAACAGTTGTTGGGATTAATGTTAGACTGGTTGTATTGAGCGCTAGCAAAGTAATCATTGACCTACTCGCTTCATCCTTATTACCATTTAGCTGTTTTAACTGTTCCATTGCTTTAATCCCAAGCGGTGTCGCTGCATTACCAAGCCCAAACATATTAGCCATCATATTAGATAGTATATATCCTAAAGCAGGATGATCTTTTGGAATGTCAGGAAACAACCTCCCAATAATAGGACGAAACAACTTGGCTAATTTCTCCAATAATCCAGCGTGTTGCGCAATGTTCATAATGCCTAGCCAAAATACCAATACACTTATTAAACCGATACTGATGGTAACCGCTTCTCCTGCCCCTTGAAAGATTGCTTTATTAACCGCATCCATCTTTCCATTAATGATCGCAAACACAATTCCAATAACCGTTAGCAACATCCAAATGACATTAACCATCTTATCGTGCTCCCGGATAAACGAAAAATAAGTTCTTTACCTTAGTGAAAAATCCCTCTTCTTTCTTTTGCTCATTATGGAAGTAAATCGGTATATTCCCTATTGACTCACCATCTTGTGTCACCTGTAACTCTCCTACAACGCTTGGAACAGGCTTTCCTTCTTTCCACTCTTTTTGGGGTTTAATTAAAATCGTTTTCAACTTAATGGTTTCTTGCTCATCTTTTGTTAATGGATATATAACATCTCTTTTAATTTCAAGCTTCTTTTTATAAAATGAATCTTCGATGCCTTTCAGCTCTCCTTTTGGAGCCAAGCTTGTCATTTTATAATTATCAAAAGCCTCTTCGTACATAGAAATGTGATCATTCCAATCACTAGGTGCGTTAATTGTAACAGCAATTAAATCCATTCCATTTTTTGTGGCCGTCGTTACCAGCGTTCGCTTTGCTAACTTTGTATATCCCGTTTTACCACCTGTGCAATATGCATATAAGCTTGTCAGTAATTTATTTTTATTTTTCCACACGCGGTCCCACTTTTCTTCTGGATGAGCGGTTCTGTAAACTTTTGTTCCTGAAATTTCTCGAAACGTTTTATTATTCATTGCGTAGCGCATCAAGATCGCCATGTCATAGGCTGTTGAACGATGATTTTCATGATTATCTAGTCCATGAGGATTTTGAAATGTGGTATTAGTCATTCCAATTTCATTTGCTTTTTGATTCATTAAATAAACAAATCCCTCTTCGCTGCCCCCTACCATTTCAGCAATCGCTACAGCTGCATCGTTTCCAGATCTCATCATAAGTCCATATACCAAGTCTTTGAGCTTAATTTTTTCACCCTCAATTAAGTAAATGGATGACCCTTCTACTCCCACTGCTCGAGAGCTAACCGTTGTTGTTTGATCAATTTTGCCAGATTCAATCGCTAAAATAGCGGTCATAATTTTCGTAATACTCGCTATGCGGCTAATCGCATCAGCATTTTTCTCATATAAAACTCTTCCAGACTTTTGTTCAATTAAAATTGCACTATGGGCGCTTACACCTGCTGCATATGTAGTAGGAGGTAAACTGCTTAGACCTAAAAATAAAATTATGAAACATATAATGCTTTGCTTTATTTTCCGCATGTCATCCCCGTCCCTTTATCTGTTTGTACAAGTTTATGCACTTGTTTTCATGTTATGAATTATTTACGTAAAGGCATCTTTCAACTTTTATCTTATTTGTAATTTTTTTCTTTTTTTATTCATAAAAAGAACACGATGTATGCTCATCGTGTTCTTTACCAAGTGAGTTATTCTGTTTCTTGAAACGTCCGAAAAAACAAATCTGCTTCCTGTTCAGCGCCTGCTTCATCTTCTGGAAGCGGTGGCAGTTCGCTCAAGTCTTTTAAGCCGAAATAAGCTAAGAATTCTTTTGTTGTTCCATATAGAATCGCTCGGCCTGCTCCTTCTGCGCGTCCTGCTTCTTTTAAAAGCGCTTTGCCAATCAGCGTTTGAAGCGGCCTTTCAGTTTTCACACCGCGAATTTCTTCAATTTCAGCTCGCGTAATCGGTTGACGATATGCTACAATTGCTAGCGTTTCAAGCGCAGCTTGAGATAGCGATTGTGCAGGTGGTGCTTCAATTAATTTTTCCACATACGAAGCATATTCCTGCTTCGTTGCGAATTGAAACTGTCCAGCAATCTGTACTAGCTGAAGACCACGCTTCTCGTCTTCATACTCTTTCATCAGTTTATTTAACTCTATGCTCACTTCATCTTTTGACACATCAAGAAGCTCTTGCAGCTGTTTAATCGATAGCCCCTCATCTCCCACAACGAATAGTAAACTCTCGATAGCCGCAGAAACATGTTGTTTACTCATCTTTCATCATTCCTTTCTTGATATGCAACGTATAGTTCATCTAAGTTATTGGACTGCTCTACGATGACTTCATTCTTTTTCATTAATTCTAAGATGGCTAAGAACGTTACCACAATATGATTGCGCTCAGGATAAGGAAAAAGCTTATAAAAACTTTGTTTGCCCTTTGTTTTTTGGAGTACCGATACAATTTCCGTCATTCTTTTTTCAATTGGAACGTCTTGACGGGCTACTCTTGCTTGCGCTGGCTTCTGTAACTGTTTTCGCTTCATCAACTTCTGTAAAGCACTCAGCATATCATAAAGCGAAACATCTAAATCTCCGCTATCTTGCTGCGGCGATTTTTCATCACTTATTTGCTGTAAGTTACTAGGGGCCTTTGCGTAAATATGGGTTTGTGTTTCTTCAAGCTTTTGAAGTTCAACGGCAGCTTCTTTAAATTTACGATATTCAATTAACTGCTGCATTAACTGTTCGCGAGGATCTTCTTCTATATCATCCATACTATCATCTATATCGTCTTCATCATATGTTGGCAGTAACATTTTACTTTTAATTTGAATAAGCGTAGCAGCCATTACTAGATATTCGCTTGCCACATCTAGCTGAAGCTCGTTCATCGTATGTATATACATCATGTATTGTTCGGTAATCGTTGCTACTGGTATGTCATAAATATCAATTTCAAATCGGTTAATAAGATGCAATAAAAGGTCTAGCGGTCCTTCAAAAGCATCTACCTTCACACTATATTCCAATTCTATCCCACCAAAATTATCATTTAGTCATAAGTCGTACTATCATTAGTATAGAGGATTCTAGACACATGTCCAATATAATTTCTAGGAAAGATAGGTCATTCGCCCATACCAAACGTAAAAATGAACATATGATGTCAGGGTAATAGCATTTTGATAACTCGAAGGAGGAATTCTCATGACTCACAAGCATGATTATAACGGAGGATTTTCTTTAATTATTGTATTGTTTATTTTATTAGTAATTATCGGATGCGCTTGCTTACACTTTTAATAAAATGACCCAAATGTGTTCAGTTTAGCTGGACACTTTTTTATGTTACACTGGCATTAGGAGGTTACCAGTTATGTATCCAAAACCGTATATAGATTATCTTGTTTATTTTCATACAAACAGAGATTATTTCGAATGCCATGAAGTACTAGAAGAACATTGGAAAGTCGCTGATCCTAGGCATCGAAATGTTTTATGGGTTGGGCTCATTCAAGTTGCCGTTTCGCTGTATCATCATCGTCGAAGTAACTACGTAGGTGCTGAACGTACGATGAAAAAAGCAATTTCAATTCTTGATGCGCACCATCAAGAGCTATTTCAGATTGGTTTACAGCCAATCGATTTAATCAGCATACTCAACAAACATTTGCGCTTAATACAGGCTTCAAAACCGTATCAAAGCTTAAATATGCCAATTATAGATGAACACCTTGTTCAGCAATGCCATGCACACCCTTTAGCTCAGACATTCGGATGGCTTACACCATCTAATTTGCAGGATGAACACCTTATTCACCGTCATAAGCTCCGTGATCGAACAGCTATCATTGCAGAGCGGGCAAAGAAACTACGAAAAAGCAGAGCTTCTCGTAGTTAAGACTACTGCAGCTCTGCTTTTTATTGTTCACTTTGACATTTTTCATAAAACGGTGCAATTAACTCACTAGGCTTAATTTGAGCATTAGAATACATCTGCTGAAGTGCTTTAATCATTTCTTTTCCGATCCCCTGCTGGCGATGAGATGGATTGACACTCACATGTTGAACCTCAACTAAATCTTGATCAATAATTGAAACTCCAACAATACCGATAAAGTCTTCTCCCTGTTTCCATAAATATAGCTGGCGATTTTCGTTTTGCTCATAATCTTTCATCGTTTGCTGAAGTTTTTTTAAATCCTTTTCAGTTGGCACAAACGACAGAAGACCCATAGCAATTTTTTCATGACTTCTTTTATAGCGAATAAGCATAAAATTCTCCCTCGTTCTCAAACTTTCCTACGATGTGTTCGTTAATTCTAATGCTTTTATCATACAAAATTTATGAAATAATAGCAACACCGCTGTAAATTCACATAAAAAGAGCGACATGTAAAGTTGATTTCACAACTTACAAGGCGCTCTATTATCACTCTTTTCAACCTAATGTTGAATTGTTACAGCATGAGAATATTACTCTTCCCACACCTTAACTTCTTTCATCACATCACCGTTACGCATCTTCAATACTGTATCTAACCCTTCTGTTACTTTACCAAACACAGTATGAACACCATTTAAGTGTGGCTGTGGCTCATGTACGATAAAGAATTGACTTCCGCCAGTATCTTTTCCTGCATGAGCCATTGATAATGAACCAGCTTCATGCTTATGAGGATTACCTTCTGTTTCACACTTAATTGTATATCCAGGACCGCCAGCTCCTGTGCCTGTAGGATCTCCACCTTGTGATACAAATCCAGGGATAACGCGGTGGAACGTTACGCCGTTATAAAAACCTTCAGCTGCTAATTTTTCAAAGTTTTCAACTGTTCCAGGCGCTTCATTTTCAAATAAATCAATTAGAATTTTTTCTCCATTTTCCATTAAAATACTTGCTTTTTTCATGTATAAAACCTCCAAATTATGTATTTCAACACTTATGGTTGTACATAAGTAACTATGCACGCTTTAACAATGTTTCATCTTATTGTACTATAAGTGAATATCTAAATTCAATGAATCACTTTTCTCCAATCAATTAGCGAATTTTTCTTTTTTTGAAACTTTCTTGTTGTCTCTTCGTTTAATAAGTAGCGCGAGATGAAACTATCGCATTATCTAAAATCGTATTATAATAGGATATGATTAAAGGAGGAAAAAATTATGAAGCCTTATATAAAAATAGCTTTGCTTACTATGAGCTTGATTTTGTTTTTAACAGCGCCAATAAAAAGTCTTGCAGACGCAGCTGTAGGTGACGTCATTGTTACTTTAGGAGAAGATTTAACAATTGCGCAAAAAGAAAAAGTATTAAAAGACCTTGAAGCACCAGATAATGCGCAAACCATTACTGTGTCTAACGCAGAAGAACATGAGTATTTAGGTGACTTTATTCCAAAAGCAACCATCGGCTCTAGAGCGATTTCATCTTCAAGCATTACGCTTACTGCAAAAGATTCAGGCTTAAGCGTAGCCACCCAAAACATTACATCCATTACGGATGATATGTACCTAAACGCGTTAATGACTGCAGGTGTAAAAGACGCTGATATTAAAATTACTGCACCTTTTGAAGTATCAGGTACTGCCGCATTAACCGGAATTATGAAAGCCTATGAAGTACAAACAAATAAAAAAATACCTGAAGAGGTTAAAAAAGCGGCCAACGAAGAGATGGTTCAAACAGCTGAACTTGGTGAAAAAGTAGGAAAAGAAAAAGCAGCTGAATTTATGGCAACAATAAAAGAAGAAATTGCCAAAGAAAATCCACAAACAAAAGATGATTTGCGTGCTTTAATCGAGCGTGTAGCCAATGATTTAGGCATTAGCCTAACAGACTCTGAGCTGAACACACTCGTTGACTTTTTCAATCGTTTAAAAGACTTAGATATTGATTGGAATCAAGTTAAAGATCAATTATCAGCTACTAAAGAGAAAGTCACAACATTTTTGCAGTCTGAAGAAGGACAGTCATTCCTTGATAAACTAAAAAACTTCTTTATTAGTATCATTGATGCTATTAAAGCTTTATTCTCATAAAAAAACGGTTGCCTCTAAGGCAACCGTTTTTTTACTTTTTTAACGCAACGTTATACTTTAAATCATTTTTAATAATATCTTCATATGTTTCACGTTGTACAACTAACTGAGCATCTCCATCTTCAACAAACACGACCGCTGGTTTAGGCAAACGGTTATACTGACTCGCCATTGAATAACCATATGCACCTGTACAGAACATCGCTAGAATATCACCTGGACGTGCTGTTGGCAACGACAAGTCCCACATTAGCATGTCTCCAGATTCACAGCATTTCCCAGCAATCGATACAAGTTCATCTTTCACATCATTCATTCGATTCGCAAGAGCAGCTTCATACTTTGCTTGATATAATGCAGGACGGATATTATCATTCATCCCCCCATCAATCGCAACATATTCACGAATATTCGGGACATGTTTGCGTGAACCAACAGAGTAAAGTGTTGTACCTGCATCTCCTACGAGTGAACGGCCAGGTTCAATCCAAATTTCAGGAATTGGAACATCTAGTTGAGCTGATTGCTTTTTAACTTCTTCAATAATCACTTCTACATATTCGGAAACAGGAATAGGCTGATCTTCCTCTGTGTAGCGAATTCCGAACCCTCCCCCAAGATTAAGTACTTCCGGTACATAGCCAATTGTTTCCTTCCACTCTTTCATTTTTGAAAAAAGCTTCTGAGTCGCCATGACAAATCCTGTTGTTTCAAAGATTTGTGAACCAATATGGCAGTGAATTCCTAACAGGTTAATTCCACTGGTTTCCATCACAGCTTTAATTGCTTCATCAGCTTGACCATTTTGCAAATCAAAACCAAACTTTGAATCTTCTTGTCCTGTGAGAATGTAGTCATGAGTATGAGCTTCAATACCTGGTGTTAAGCGCAATAATACAGGCATCGTTTTGCGATACTGTTCTGTTAGTTCTTGTAACAGCGCAATCTCATAAAAGTTATCTACAACAATGCACCCAATATCTTCTTTAATAGCCATCTCTAACTCAGCTCGGCTTTTATTGTTTCCATGAAAATGAATCCGTTCTTTAGGAAAATTAGCCGCCAGCGCCGTATAAAGCTCTCCTCCAGATACAACATCTAAGGACAGGCCTTCTTGGTCTACCACTTGTACCATCGCAACGGTCGAGAAGGCTTTACTTGCATATGCTACCTGTGCTTTTATATTGTGTTTTTCAAACGTTTCTTTAAACCCTCTAGCACGTTGACGAATTAAAGCGACATCATATACGTAAAGAGGCGTTCCAAACTCTTTACCAAGCTTAACCGCGTCTACACCACCGATTTCAAGATGACCTTGTTCATTAATGCGACTTGTACCATGTAAAAACATCCTTCTACCCCGTTCCTTTATATATTGTAAAAAAGACAGCTGACAGCATAAAGAGCTGCTAACTGTCTAAAAATTTATTATTTTACATAATTAAAACAAATCTATCACATTTTTTTACAGGTTTCAACTACATATTGCTAAATAAACAAGAGATGGCTACCAGATTTACGACTCTGCTGGCTGACGATCTTTATCTTGTGGGTGTACAATGCTAGGTCTGGATTTCGCAGACGGTACCGCTGGGCGAATAATAATCTGAAGCAGCGCGTTAGGATTAAATGGCATAAACGGCCATAGATAAGGCGTGTTCAACGACTTTAAGCTCACGAGATAGATTAAATACAGCGTAGACATAATAACAAATCCAGGCGTGTGAAAAGCAGCTACACCTATTAAGAGCATTAAACGAATTATTTTATTCGCAATGGCCAATTCATAACTTGGAGTAGCAAATGTACCAATTGCTGCTACCGCTGTGTATAAGATTACCTCAGGTACAAAAAGTCCTACATCAATGGCAATCTCCCCAATGAGAACAGCGGCGATTAAGCCCATGGCGGTAGCTAGAGCAGTTGGTGTATGAATGGCGGCCATCCTTAAGAATTCGATGCCTAAGTCAGCTAAGAAGATTTGAATAACAATTGGAATATTCGTTTGCTCATTGGGTCCTATAAACTGAAGTGCCGGCGGCAAAAGCTGTGGTTCTAGAACAAATAATAGCCATAGTGGTAATAAAAATACAGATGCTAAAATCCCTAATAACCTTACCCACCTAATAAACGTCCCAACAGCAGGAGATTGCCTATATTCTTCTGCATGTTGTAAATGATGAAAAAACGTAGTTGGCGTAATAATGACACTTGGTGATGTATCTGTAATTAAAATAACGTGCCCTTCTAATAAATGCGTAGCAGCTGTATCTGGTCTTTCCGTATAGCGAACCATAGGAAACGGATTAAAACCTTGTTTGACCATATACTCTTCTAGCGATTTATCTGCCATCGGTAGACCGTCTACTTTGATAGAAGTAAGCTCTTTTTTTATAATTTCCACAAGTCCAGGATCTGCAATTTCATCTATGTACCCAATTGCTACGTCCAGTTTGGAACGTTCACCTACTTTAAAGATTTCAAAGCGTAGTCTTCCATCTCGAATTCGACGACGAGTTAGTGCTGTATTGATAATAATATTTTCTGTATATCCATCGCGCGCACCGCGAATAACTCTTTCTGTATCTGGTTCTTCTGGCGAACGCCCTGGATACATCCTTACATCAACTTCAAAGCCTACTTCTTCTCCATCAATAAGTACAAAAATGAGACCTGATAAAATGGTATCCATTCCTTCATCCAGTGTTCTTAGCGGCTTAACCTGTTGATGAATTAAACGGTTTTCAATAATATCTTTTAATTTTGCCTGCTCAACTTCATTATCATTAATTTGAACAAGTACTTTGGTAATTTCAATGATAAATGCACTATCACATAGGCCTGTTACGTAGTATACATGCACTTCTCGACCTAGGATAAGAAGTTTACGAACACCTACATCAAAGCTTGTAATCATACTAGCGTTTTCTTTGTACCATTCATCATTTTGTTGAATCTTTGGGAAAATCTTTGTTTTATTTTCCACTTTGTTGCTCACGGAAGCCACTCCTTTCTAAAATCAGTTGTACAGCTTGCTCTGTAATTGGACAACCAGCTTTTACATCATCCATGCGTGCCATTTTACCAATGTCTCCAATTCCGACAACCAGCGGAACATCGAGCTCATCTAAACAGTACACCGTGTCACCATTTATTCGCCCAACCTCCAACTCTTGAATACCACTTTTATCCACACCATAATGCGTTAGTTCACCAAAGCGGTCGATTGTAACATCTACTTTGGACCATTCACTTTGATGAGTTCTAGAAGCTACCGCAATAACACCTAATACATCCATTTGTTTATTTGTCGCTACATACTTAAGCGCTTGTTCTCCAGCACCTTCGCCAACAAAGCCGCTGTCATCGAACATAACAAATACAGGATCATACGGTGCTTCTAAAATCATGCCAACAATTTCTTTACCCGTTAGAGTCGTTGGATTTCCGTAGGACTTTGAAATACATCTGCCGCCCACTTTTTTCGCAATGTACTCAATGTTTTTTCGTGCGTATTCATCTCCATCTGTAATTAAAATAACTTGCCTTTTTTTCATATCACACCTCTTATCCTTTTGGTTTAAAGATTAGCGCGATGATAAAAGCAAATAAAATAGCTGCTGAAATACCTGCCGACGTTAGCTCAAACATACCGATACCAATTCCAATAAACCCATGTTCATCTGCTTGATGCATAGCTCCGTGTAATAGCGAGTGTCCAAAGCTTGTAATTGGAACTGTGGCGCCTGCTCCAGCAAATTCGATAAATTTATCATAAATCCCAAATCCATCTAAGATTGCTCCAATTACTACAAAGGAACTCATAACGTGAGCAGGGGTAAGCTTGGCAAAATCAAGCAACAGCTGACCGATTACACAGATTGCTCCTCCTACCACAAAAGCAATAACATAATCCACAATTACCCCTCCTCAACATGTTCCATTACAACACCGTGTGCAATGGTTGGTATTGATTCTTTTTGCTGCGTCATCGTTGGGCTAAGCAGTGCTCCCGTTGCAACAACAAAGATTCGTTTTAAGTTTCCTGACTTTAATTCATTAAGCAGATGTCCATATGTGACAACAGCAGAGCAACCGCATCCACTTCCACCAGCAAATACGTTTTGGTTCGGCCGATAAACCATCAAGCCGCAATCATTATGATTCTCTGAAACGTCATACCCTTCGTCTTTTAATAACTGTTTCAAAATTGGGCTACCGACGCCTGATAAATCTCCAGTAACGATCAAATCGTAGTGATCCGGAGAAATCTGTAAATCTTCAAAATGTTTTTGAATCGTATCCGCAGCCGCTGGAGCCATAGCTGAACCCATATCAAAAGGGTTTTTAATTCCATAATCCATTACTCGTCCTACAGTAGCAGAGGTCAAGCGAACAGGACTCTTTTGTCTAGAAACAAGTGCACTTCCTGCTCCCGTAATTGTTGCAGTTGCAGTGTCTGGTTTTTGCCCTCCGTATTCAGTCGGGTACCGAAACTGCCTCTCTGCCGTTGCATTATGGCTGCTGGCAGACGCTATAATACGGTTGGCGAACCCTGCATCTACAAGCGCAGCTCCCGTTGCTAACGTTTCCATTGAAGTAGAGCAAGCTCCAAACATACAAAGAAAAGGAATTTGGTGATCTCTTGCGACAAAATTGGCCGTTACGTTTTGATTTAAAAGATCACCAGCTAAAAATAAATCTACGTCTTCATACGATAAATTCATCTTCCCCAAACATGAGTCGATGGATTCGCGCATAAGCTTACGCTCAGCTAACTCCCAATTTGCTTCTTCACAGTGCAGATCTTTATGCGTGATATCAAAGGTACTTCCTAATGGACCGTCAGCTTCTTTGGGTCCAACAGCTGTACCAGCTGCGTTAATATAAACAAGATTTTCATATACCCATGTTTGTTTTCCAGCCTTTCTCATTTACTTTCTCTCCTCTATCTAAAAAAATGTTTTAAATATATATCGAATCATTCCGACGATATAAGCAGCCACAACACCAAAAACGATGACGTTTCCAGCTAGCTTAAACATATTTGTTGCAACTCCTAAAACAAGCCCTTCACTTCTATGTTCGAGGGCTGCACTTGTCATTGAATTCGCAAACCCAGTAATCGGTACGGCAGATCCGGCACCTGCAAATTGACCGATTCGATCGTATACACCGATACCTGTTAAGATTGCTGAAATTAAAACAAGCGTTGCGGCTGTTGGATTTCCTGCTGTTTTTGTCGTGAAATCAAAAAATGTGATATAAAAGTTTTGTATAGCTTGCCCAAACCCACATATCAACCCTCCAACGATAAAAGCTTTGAGACAATTCAACACATAAGGAGGATTTGGTTGAAATGATTTTATATTCTCTTGATAGTTATCTTTTAGCTTTTGATTACCTGCCACTTATTATCCACTCCTTTTTATTGATTAACAAAATAAACCCAGTGAAAAAGCGATCCAAAAACCTTCCCCAGTACAATCGCCATTAGTAATAGAATAAGCTTTCCATCCATTCCTATTCTTTTTGTTAAGATAGGCAATACATTCAGCATCTCAGTTAGAGCAGCTGCTAGCATACCAAAGAAAATTCCACTCGCTAACCCGATAATGCCAATAAACAGTGAAGGAACGCTCCATGTATACTGATGTAAACTACACCAACCACCAGCTACTGCTCCCCCAACAACAGCCCACTCATAAAATTGAATATATTTCATTGTTTTCGTAAGCTGCATCAACCTTGGAATAATGCCTAGCACTGTTAAAAAAGCCACAAATCCTCCACCTACAGCTAGCCCACTAGCAAACCCTACAATTATGGTAAATACGATGTTAGCGATCATCTAAATTCTTCATACTTTCTTTGTTCTCATGCATAATGACATACTGATCTAAATCCTGTTGATAATTGAACATTTCAACTTCTAAAGGGCTAGGTTCTTCATTAATTCGCTTGCGAAACACGTGGTTAAAAAAGAGAATCATGCCTAAACCAAGGCCAAATGAATAGGGGATTTGAATGACTAAAGGCTGCTTATCCTTTATTCCTGTGAGCATATAAAACAGTTTTTGATGCACTTGCTGCATGCTAACATCTTCATGAAAATTCATGACGGCCATGGCCGCACCAATAAACAATAGAAACCAGACAGCTATAAATGCGATAAAAGACGATTGTTTTTTTTTATAAACAACTTCAACAATCGTTTGAGCAGGACCAATTGTTTGAACATCAAGGTGAGGACAAGCCTTCTTTATTAATGCAATTACTTTCATTAAATCAATGATGATAATGTTACAATCACTCTTTTTCACCTTATACACGCTGAGCTGAGCAAGTTCTTTCTCAATTGATTCTTCACTTATCAAGAGAGCTAGCTGTCCAAGGTTGACCACTGCATTTGGTTCGACCTGCACACGATGTCTCATTTTGATATATAAAGTATTATCCATTTACATCACACCTACAATTCGTTATCCTCCTTGTACGTGTAGTATGTATTCACATAAATTTTCTAATTCAAAGTTTCACAACATACCATTAATTACCAAAAAAAAAAAAAAAAGAGCAGCAGGTTATAGATAACCTGCTGCTCTTTATTCATTCATTTGACTCTTCATTTGCTTTAAAATTTTCTTTTCAAGCCTTGATACCTGCACCTGAGAAATCCCCAATCGAGACGCAACCTCTGATTGAGTTTGATCTTTGTAATAACGCAAATATACAATGAGCTTTTCACGTTCCTCTAACTCTTCAATAGCTTCTTTTAATGCAATTTTATCAAACCATTTTGCTTCACTATGGTCAGCAATTTGATCAAGAAGCGTAATTGGGTCACCATCGTTTTCATAAACGGTTTCATGTATAGAAGACGGTGCTCGATTTGCTTCTTGCGCCATAACCACTTCTTCAGGTGTAAAATCCAAGTGTTCAGCAACCTCTGCCACAGTGGGAACCCGTCCAAGCATTTTTGATAATTCATCTTTGGCTTTTCGGATTTTATTGCTCATTTCTTTTAATGAACGGCTTACTTTCACCGTTCCATCGTCTCGAATAAAACGTTGTATTTCACCAATAATCATTGGAACTGCATAGGTTGAAAATTTCACATCATAGGATAAATCGAACTTGTCGACTGACTTGAGCAAGCCAATACAGCCAATCTGAAACAAATCATCAGGCTCATATCCTCGATTAATAAATCGCTGTACAACTGACCAAACCAACCTCATATTTTTCTGAACGATTGTATCCCTAGCATTCTGATCACCTTGTTGACTGCGCTTGATGAGGTCTTTCACTTCATGATCTTTTAAATACGGCTCATTTTTCTCCTTTTTGACCTCCACATCCATCGGCAAGTCTCCTTAATTACATAGCGCTTTACTATTTGTTAATTGTTTTTTTAAGTAGACAGTTGTTCCCGCTAAAGGCGCAGATACGACGTTAATTTCATCCATGAAGTTCTCCATGATTGTAAAACCCATTCCAGAACGCTCAAGTTCAGGTTTTGTTGTGTAAAGAGGCTGCGTAGCTTCATTAACATCATCAATTCCCACACCGTCGTCCTTAATAATAAGTTCAACCATTCCATTATCATGAAGCGTAACGTCAATGTGTACAATACCTTCTGCGTTATTGTTATAACCATGAATAATGGCGTTCGTTACGGCTTCTGACACAACTGTTTTAATTTCCGTTAACTCATCCATTGTAGGGTCAAGCTGCGTGATAAAAGCAGCCACCGTAACCCGTGCAAATGATTCATTTTGACTAAGAGCTGAGAATTGAAGGTGCATTTCGTTTTTCATCATGCCACCCCCAACTTCTGCAGCGCGTTTTGTTCACTTGGCTCAAAGCGAATAATTTTAAATAACCCAGACATATTGAAGAGGCGTTCAACCGGTGGAGAGATTGCACATACAACCATTTCTCCTCCGTTGTTTCGAACCTGCTTGTACCTTCCTAAAATAACCCCGAGACCTGAGCTATCCATAAACGTTAATTTCTCAAGGTTTAAAATTAAGTGCTGAATCGCATTTTGTTCTAACTCTTGTGTAATGCGGGTTCTTAAATGCTCTGCAGCATGATGATCTAACTCTCCACCCAATCGCACTAACAGCACATCCTGTTTTAATTCAAGTTCTATAGAAAGACTCACTATACAAACCTCCTAATCAGTCGTATAGTCAATCTTTCGCTATAGCGAAGACGTATTCCTTCTGAGTGACAAAACTAGTAGCATTTCGTCAATGTTAGTCGTTTTTTTTAAGATGTTTGTGAAAATAGTGAAAATGTACGCTTAAATAGCTGCCAATACGAGGCAATTTCAACGTCTTCTTCCGCAACAAGTGGAGATTTGCTCATAACTTTACCATCTTTCTTGATGGTAATAGTGCCGATTTCATCACCTTTTTTTACAGGGGCATTCAAATTTTCATCAAGTTTGACTTCTGTCTTCATGTCCTTAGCTGTTGTTCCTTTTTTCGCAAGAACAGATAACGGCTCTGATGTTACGGCATTTACGTACTTTTGCTCTCCTTTATTAACTTCTACCTTTTTAATTGGTGCGTCCTTTTTATATAAAGGAGTTGTTGTATACTGACTAAATGCATAATCTAACATTTTTGTTATTTCATTATTTCGCTCTTTAGGCGTATTCGCTCCAAATACAACTGCAATGACACGCATATTTCCCTTTTTAGCAGTAGCCGTTAAGCAGTATTTGGCTTGCCCTGTGAACCCTGTTTTCAAACCGTCAACACCCGGATAGAATTTCACCAAGCGATTTGTGTTAACGAGCCAGAATTTCTTATCAGTATCTTCCCTTAAGTAATCTTCATATTTACTTGTATAATTAATAATATCTTCATATTTCAATAATTCTTTTCCCATCATTGCCATGTCATGGGCAGTACTATAATGATTGTCAACAGGCAGTCCTGTTGGGTTTTGAAACTTTGTATGTTTTAAGCCAATTTCTTTAGCTTTCTTGTTCATCATTTCAACAAACTTATCCTCTGAACCAGCTAAGTGCTCAGCCATCGCCATTGATGCATCATTTCCAGACCCAATTGCAATTCCCTTTAATAATTCATTAACGGTCATCTCTTCACCAGGCTCTAAGAAGATTTGTGAACCTCCCATAGAAGCTGCATATTCACTTGCTCTAACTTTATCTTTGAACGTAATTTCACCTTTATCAAGCGCTTCCATAATTAAAATCATTGTCATAATTTTAGTCATGCTTGCAGGTGGGAGGGGTTGATCACTATTTTTTTCATATAAAACCTTCCCTGTATCTCGTTCAATTAAAATTGCCGATTTAGCTTGTGCCGCTAACTCCGTAGACTTTTTTTCACTCGCTAAAACAGGCTGTGTCATAAGTGAGAATAAAAAGATGACAACGAGTAGTTTCATAAAATTACACTTCATCTACACAAACCTCCATTCTTTATACAAACCTATTTTTTCCACCGTTGTAAGACTTTATACTCCGCTCCAAAATAAAAAAGCACTGAGAGTTACCTCAATGCTTTTTCAATCATTTATTTAGGAATTGTATCGTATACAAGTGGAGGTGCCTCGACCGCTTCTTCACTTAGCTTGATGCTTTCATAAATTCTTTCTTTTACTTTGGCAATATCTTCTGTGTTGCTATGAATCGTTACAAGTGATTCTCCAGCCTTCACGTAGTCTCCGATTTTCTTTTGAAGAACCAGTCCTACTGCCAAATCGATTTCCGATTCTTTTGTTGCTCTACCAGCGCCTAGCCACATGGCAGCTGTCCCAATAGAATCAGCAATAATTTCCGATACATAGCCATCCGTTTTTGCTTCAACTTCCACGATATGTTTCGCCTGTGGTAATTTTGTTGGATCATCTACAACAGAGCCGTCTCCACCTTGTGACTCTAAAAAAACTTTAAACGCTTCAAGCGCTTTTCCATTAGCTATTACTTCTTCTAGTTTTTGGCGTGCTTCTGTGAGCGATTCTGCTTTTTCAGCTAATAGTACCATGTAACTTCCTAATGTTAAACACAGCTCTTCTAAATCTTTTGGTCCTTTTCCTTGTAGAGTATCGATTGCTTCTTTTACTTCAAGTGCATTTCCAATTGCATAGCCAAGCGGTTGGCTCATATCTGAAATGACAGCCATTGTATTACGCCCTACGTTATTACCGATATTCACCATCGCTTGAGCCAATTCTTTTGCTTCATCCAAGCTCTTCATAAAAGCACCAGCACCTGTTTTTACATCCAACACGATTGCATCTGCCCCCGCAGCAATTTTCTTACTCATAATTGAACTTGCGATAAGAGGAATGCTGTTAACGGTTGCAGTTACATCACGAAGCGCGTACAGCTTCTTGTCAGCTGGCGTTAAATTTCCTGTTTGACCAACTACAGCCACTTTGTTTTTATTAACCAAATCAATAAATTCTTGCTTACTAATTTCTACATCAAAGCCTGAGATAGCTTCTAGCTTATCAATTGTCCCACCTGTATGTCCTAAGCCACGTCCCGACATTTTCGCTACCGGTACACCTACAGCTGCCACTAAAGGCGCCAGAACAAGAGTTGTTGTATCTCCTACTCCTCCTGTACTATGTTTATCAACTTTAATACCTTCAATTGCTGATAAATCAATGACATCACCGGAGTCCACCATTGACATTGTTAAATCTGCACGCTCTTGCTCTGTCATCCCGTTAAAGAAAATAGCCATAGAAAGAGCACTCATTTGATAATCGGGAATGTCTCCATCTGTAAAACCTTTAACGATAAACTGAATCTCTTCTCTTGTAAGTTCTTTGCGATCACGCTTTTTTTCAATTAAATCTACCATTCTCATGTTCGTAAGTCCCCTTTAAAATAGTTTTTTGAAAACGGATTCACCATTAGGTAAAAAGCAGCTGTCACATGATATGTAACAGCTACTCCCTTTTTATGAGTGTTGTGGAATTTGTTTTACAACTTCTTTTACTAGTGCTAGGAACTGTTTTTTTACTTTTTCTGTTGTTTCAATTACTTCATCATGGTGAAGGGGCTGATCTAAAATTCCTGCAGCCATATTTGAAATACATGAAATACCCAGGACGCGCAAGCCTGCATGACGAGCAACAATTACTTCCGGCACAGTTGACATCCCCACTGCGTCTCCGCCTACAACGCGTAGCATACGAACTTCAGCTGGCGTTTCGTACGTAGGACCAGTATTTCCTACATATACACCCTCTTGAACAGCAATATTTAGCTCACTAGCTACGTCTTTTGCTAATGCACGTAGCTTTGGACAATAGGCTGTTGACATATCTGGAAAACGAACGCCTAGTTCACTGTCATTTGGTCCAATTAAAGGATTTGTTCCAAAGTTGTTAATATGATCTGAGATAAGCATTAAGTCTCCAGGATTATAGGATTCATTTATGCCTCCCGCTGCGTTCGTCACAATAATTGTTTCAATTCCAAGCTCTTTCATAACGCGCACTGGAAATGTTACTTTTTCTAAAGAGTATCCTTCGTAAAAGTGAAAGCGCCCTTGCATTGCAATGACAGGTACATCTTGAATTGTACCAATTACAAGCTGACCCGCATGACCTTCAACTGTTGATACCGGAAACTCGGGAATATCATTATATGGAATTTTTACAGCGTCCTGAACCTCATCAGCTAATACGCCTAAACCTGATCCTAAAATCAATCCAATTGTTGGTTGAATTGTCGTTTTACCTTGAATATATGTTGCTGCTGTATGAATTACATCTCGCTTCATCTTTTTCCCCACTCTCTTAATTTAGTTCACGTAAAAAACTTTTTCCAAACTGTGGCATCTTCACACCAAAGTTCTCAGCTACCGTCGCTCCAATGTCAGAAAACGTTGAGCGCACGTCAATCTCTTTACCAATTTTCATACTTGGGCTATAGGCTAACATTGGAACATATTCACGCGTATGATCTGTACCATGATGAACTGGGTCATTTCCGTGGTCTGCTGTAATGATTAATAAATCATCATCGTTTAATAACGGGAATACCTCTGCTAAACGATCATCGAATTCTTCAAGAGCTTTTCCATATCCTTCTGGATCACGACGATGACCAAACAACGCATCAAAATCAACTAAGTTTAAGAAACTTAATCCATTAAAGTCCATTTTTAATGTGTCGATTAGCTTATCCATTCCATCCATGTTTGACTTTGTACGAAGTGATTTTGTCACACCTTCACCATCATAGATATCAGAGATTTTCCCAATAGCAATAACATCAAAATTGCTATCTTTTAATTCGTTCATGACTGTGCGTCCAAACGGCTTTAGTGCATAATCATGTCGATTTGCTGTACGTGTAAAGTTCCCCGCCTCTCCAAGGAATGGACGAGCAATAATACGCCCAATCATATATGGGTCGTCTAGCGTAATTTTGCGAGCATACTCACAGATTTCATATAGTTCTTCAAGCGGCACCACTTCTTCATGAGCTGCAATCTGTAGCACTGAATCTGCTGAAGTATAGACAATTAACGCACCTGTTTTCACATGCTCTTCTCCAAGCTCATCTAAAATTTCTGTTCCTGACGCAGGCTTGTTACCAATAATTTTACGTCCTGTCTTATCCTCTAGCTTTTTAATAAGCTCATCTGGAAATCCATCTGGAAACACGTTAAATGGTGTATCGATATTAAGCCCCATAATCTCCCAATGACCCGTCATTGTATCTTTACCCGCTGAAGCTTCCTGCATCTTTGTGTAAACTGCTAACGGCTGTTCTGCTTTTTCAATTCCTTTAATTGGACGGATATTACTTAGGCCAAGCTTGCTCATGTTCGGCATATCCAAGCCGTTACAATGCTCTGCAATATGCCCTAGTGTATCTGCTCCCAAGTCATTGTACTTTTCCGCGTCTGGTGATTCACCAATTCCTACAGAGTCCATCACAACTAGAAATACGCGTTTGTATGTAGATGATAACATCTTCATTCCTCCATCTTTGTTGTAAAATTCACTTCACTCATGAAGCTATAATAAACAATACTGTAATCGTATAGTTTCCAATATATTATAAAATTCCCTTTAAGGAAAAGTTTAACCATAATCTTTATTGGTCAGAAGTCTGACCTCCATAGTATAAAAGGTTTTTTCTTATTTGTACATAGAAAATGAAAGTGTTTTCATTTAAAGAACGACATTGCTATAAAACAATGCCGTTAACCTTTTACCTTTAAGCACGCGGATGGAATTGATTATAGACATCTTTCAAGCGTGTTTTTGTTACGTGCGTATAAATTTGAGTCGTCGAAATATCTGCATGCCCCAACATTTCCTGAACTGCTCGTAGATCCGCCCCATTTTCAAGCAAGTGTGTAGCAAAAGAATGTCGCAAAGTATGAGGCGTTAATTCCTTTTCAATACGCGCATCTTTCGCTAATCCTTTTAAAATCTTCCAGAACCCCTGCCTTGTTAGTCGCTTCCCGTGATGATTCACAAACAAAGCGTGTTCTCCTTGCTGCTTTTTCGTTAAAATTGGACGAGCTTGTGCCAGGTATGCTTCGATTGCTTCCGTTGCCATTCGCCCAAGTGGAACAATTCGCTCCTTACTACCTTTTCCAAAGCAACGAACAAAGCCCATTGTTAAATGTGCATCTTCTATGTTTAAATTCACAAGCTCTGACACACGCATTCCCGTTGCGTAGAGAAGCTCAAGCATCGCTTTATCTCGCAATCCAAATGGCGTAGACGTATCAAAGACTGACAGAAGTGCTTCTACTTCCTCTGCATTTAATACTTTCGGTAGTTTTCGTTCAAGCTGCGGTGTTTCAATATGAACGGATGGATCTTGTTCAGTCACTTTCTCGCGAAGTAAAAATTGGTGAAACGAACGAATCGATGCGATATGTCTAGCAATTGTTTTGGATGATTTTTGCTGATCTGTTAAATGCTTAAGAAAACTCACAATATGTGCTCTTGTCACAGCATTTAGATGATTTAACTGCTCAACATGTTCTAAATACTGACTATATTTCTTTAAATCCCGCTCATACGAATCGATTGTGTTTTTAGCTAAACCTCTTTCTACTATTAAATAGTGAATAAAATCTTGAACTTGATCCTTCAATTGCCTCTACTCCCCGTTTTGATAAAACATAAATAATCTTTCAATCCACGTTTGATCTTCATATACGTTCATTTGCATTACTTTCACTGCGGAGCCGCTCGGCTCATCATAACGTTTATAATCTTGATATTCTCCTGACACCCATACCATACCAAAATAAAACAATAGTGTGCAGCCTGTAAATAAAATAAACACCTTACAGCTATTATATACTAGCTCAACCCATGATTTCATTAGACATATCCTCCAATTTTCAACACTATTAAAAGATATGCCAATCTGGACATGTTTTATACCTACTTTACCTTGCCTAATTCAACTCTAACTTATGTTAATAACTTATAAATATGTTAAAATACATTTATATTGCTGAAGGAGGTAAAAAAGCTGACTACCACTATGCTATTACTGATTGCCTTAATATCAACCGGAATATGGTATAAAGTATCTCGCGAAACGATGAAATCCTCTAAAGAAATAAATAACTACAAGCTTATTACGCTATTATCTGCGGGTACTCTACTAGCAATACCATTAACGATTTCACTTTTTCACAATCTTCCATTCCATTAACTCCGTATGACTAAGCTACGCGTTCGTAAATACAGCGCCGAGCTTAGTCATTTTCATAAAAAAACAAAAACCTTCTCCCAAAAGGAAAAGGCTTATTTCACTCGTCTTTGTTTTCATCTTCGCCTTGACAACGATGACAAATGCCATGAAACGTCAAGCGATGATCTTTAATTTTAAAGCGCCACTGCTTTTCAACAATCTCTTCTACATCTTCAAGCAAGTCTTCTTGAATTTCGTCCACTGATCCACATTCGATACAAACTAAGTGGTGATGAAAGTGTGCAGCTCCTTCTTGACGAAGGTCATAGCGAGACACGCCATCACCAAAGTTTATCTTATCAACAATTTTTAATTCTGTTAGTAATTCTAAAGTTCGATAAACAGTTGCTAAACCAATTTCCGGAGACTTTTCCTTGACGAGGAGATACACATCTTCGGCACTCAAATGATCCTCTTCGTGTTCAAGGAGTACTCTTACAGTCGCCTCACGTTGAGGTGTCAATTTGTAGCTTGCTGAGTGCAACTGTTGCTTTATTCGCTCAACTCGATTTTCCATAACATTCCCTCCCTCGCCATTCACTCATTTATTATATCAAATGTCGAAGGGGTGTCAAAATAAAATTATTATAACGTAAATAAAAGAATGTTTTTAAAATAAGAATAACTATTATTTATTCACTAAGCTCATCATTGTTTTCATTAATGTAGGAGAAACATAGCCTTCAATTAAGGATGCACATGCAATTAAAACAAATACTCCTACTAAAATACCGCTGTAACGAAAGAACGAAGCAGCAACCTGTTCCTTTGCTCCCTTAAAGAACTGCTGACGAATAAGCTTTAACGAAAACGCCACGGAAGCTGTTGTTAAGATTAAAAACGCAGGTATTAAGAAAATGTTTTGTGGCATTACCGACACAAAAGATAACGCAAAGCCGGAAAGTCCCATGCGATTTACTAAAAAGCCAACCGTAAATCCGATCACCATTCCTTTAATAAAAAGTAAGATTAACACGACTGGTAAGCCAATGATAGCTATACCCAAAATCCAAATAAGCCCGAGGTATTTTACGTTATGAAAGAAGCTTTGCTGAAACATTTCGGTACTCGTGGCCACTTCTCCAGTTTTAACAAGGCCAAAGAAACGGTTTAGGTAAAAATAAAGATCGTCTTTTTGATCGACTGTTAAGCTATTTACCACGATAGCTCCAAAGATAATCCCCATTAAAAACAGCACCGTGACAAATAGATAAATTGAACTGTTATCGCGCAAGTGCTGTGTATAAGCACGCTTAATCCACATTTTTCTCATCGTCTTCCCCCTATCAATCACTCGATAGAGTATATGATAGATTCAGCGTAACTATGACAGAGATTATTCTACTTTTTATAGTAGAAACGAATGGTAGTTACTCACCTAGCGCACTTCTAAGCTGTAAATATTGAACTGCGTACGCTGTTTTTGCATCGTAAATTTCATTTGTTTGAATCATTTGAAGCGCTTCTTCAATGCTTGTTTCTATCACTTCAACAAACTCATCCTCATCCAGGCTTGCTTTTGTTTCCATAACCTCTAGCTTCTCGGCTGTATAGAGATGTACAAGCTCATCTGCAAATCCCGGTGACGTATAGAAGGAAATAATATGTTTCAGTTCTTTACATGTATAACCCGTTTCTTCTTCTAGCTCACGTTTAGCTGTGACGATGGGCTCTTCACCTTTTTCAAGTTTACCTGCTGGAATCTCGACTAGGACTCGATCCATTGCTTTGCGATATTGTTTGACCATTACTAGCTTATGGTCAGCCGTTAATGCAATAACAGCAACTGCTCCAGGATGCTTAATAACTTCTCTCGTACTCGTTTTCCCATTTGGAAGCTGTACTTCTTCCACTTGTAAATCAATGACTCTTCCTTTAAAAATCTCTTTTTTCGCAAGTGTCTTTTCAATTAAATGATCCATTTTATCCACCTCGTTCTAAATTTAAACCCTTTACATATATTCTATCATACGACTTTTAGGAGGTAGAAGAAATGAAAGTTTATGTAGAGGGTAAACAAGTGATTTTAGTAGGAAAAGCATGGGAAATCCGCCAAAAGCTAAAAGAATATGGTACGCATTTTCAATATGTTCACGAATGGGTTTCTACTATTTCAAACGAACCTAAAAAGATAATAAAAAGTTAAGCAGCGCTAGCAAAGCGCTGCTTTTTCTGTGCCTCTTTGAGTCAATTAGTTGAGTTTATAAAATTATCCAGGCTACAATATAATAGATAAAACGTATTCCAAAGGAGTGGATAGGATGAAAAAGAGGCAGCTAGGTTCCTCCAATCTATTGGTTAGTGAAGTTAGCTTGGGGTGTATGTCGCTAGGAACGGATGTTAAAAGTGCTCAGCGAATTATAGATGAAGCGGTTGATCTTGGTATCAATTATTTTGACACCGCTGATTTATATGACTTCGGTCTCAATGAAGAGATTGTTGGTCAAGCGCTAAAACCAAAGAGACAAGATATCATTTTGGCTACAAAAGTAGGAAACCGCTGGAATGACGTTGAGGACGGTTGGCGTTGGGACCCATCGAAAGCATACATAAAGGATGCCGTAAAGGAAAGCTTACACCGATTAAAAACCGATTATATTGATTTATATCAACTGCACGGAGGCACAATTGAAGACAACATTGACGAAACAATCGAAGCGTTCGAAGAGCTAAAAAAAGAAGGACTCATTCGTGAATATGGGATTTCGTCTATACGCCCAAACGTTATTCGTGAATTCGTAAAAAAATCTTCAATCGTTAGCGTAATGATGCAGTATAGCCTATTAGACCGTCGACCTGAAGAAAGCGTGCTTCCTCTTTTAAACGAATATAACATCAGCGTGGTTGCAAGAGGTCCCGTCGCAAAAGGTTTGCTAACAAATCGCGCTCAAGAAAAGCTTGCTACAAACGAAGCAGGTTATTTAACTTATACGAAAAAAGATTTGGAACAGCTTATACCTGCTCTACAGGGCGTTGATTCAGACTTAAATCACGCAGCGTTAAACTACTGCCTTTATCATCCTGTTGTTGCATCAGTAGTAGCAGGAGCAAGTAGTCCAGCTCAGCTTCGAGAAAATGTACAAGCTGTTGAAAAGCTCCCTTTAAGTGAACTACACTATGAAAAGCTTCAATCATTAACTAAAGCAAATAAATACGAAGCACACCGCTAAATAAAAGCTCTTGCCTTATCGGCAAGAGCTTTTATTTAAATTCATTCCATTTTAAATCACTTTCATTAAATAGTTCTTCAAATGATTTATTTTTTTCTTTTTCCTTTCGAGCGCGCTCTTTCTCTTTTTGCTCTTCCTCAATTCTCTGCTCTTCACGCTTCACGAGCGCATGTTTCTTTGCTTGAAGCTGCTTTACTAAATCGCTATTCAATTGATCTTTTAAACTAATTTGATTTTCTTGTTTCTTTTGACTGTTCTTTTGCTTGTGTTTTGCCATCATTGTTCACCCACTGCAATTAAATTATGATAGACATTTTACCATAAGCAAATATCTACAACAATTAATTAGAACGCATCCAGCTTTACATTTTCGTCTATTACTAGACCTGGAGCGGTTGATTGAATAATATCATCGACCGTATATCCTGATGCTACTTCAATTAGCTTTAGCCCGGTATCAGTTACATCAATAACAGCACGATCTGTAATAATGCGGTTTACAACACCTTGACCTGTTAAAGGGAGCGTGCATTCTTTTAAAATCTTTGGTTCACCTTTTCTTGTCACATGTTCCATGATAACGATAATGCGCTGA
>NZ_JBXDLD010000073.1:0-1678 GCF_056820425.1 Priestia sp. KCTC 13724
TTGCGTCAACATTTATGCAACACTAGTGACAAAAAGTATCAAAAAGATTCCATTTCGGGAAAAAAGAGTGGTAGACTACTTTTTGTTGAAGACGAATTCGGCTTGCGAGTAGCGAGTCAAAATAAAAGGTGCAGGATTTGGTAGATAAAATTAAGCAAGAATGGTTTTCAAACACCCGTGCTGACGTACTAGCAGGAATCGTAGTTGCTTTAGCACTAATTCCAGAAGCCATTGCATTTTCAATTATTGCAGGCGTAATTTTAAGTGCAGTATTATTCGTAGCAAAAATCTCAAAGATTAAGCTTTATCAAAAGGTGGAAGGTTCCAACTTACTTGTTAACGTAGAAGGTCCTTTGTTTTTTGCTTCAGTTGAAAGCTTCGTAAATGCTTTTGACTTTACAGCTGATGCTAAATCTGTCGTTATTAACTTTTCCAATGCCAAGGTTTGGGACGATTCAGCTGTAGATGCTATTGATAAGGTTGTGATGAAATATCATGAATATAGAACGAATGTCACGATAAAAGGGTTAGATTCGACCAGTAAAAGATTGGTAGATAAGCTCGCGGTTTATCATCGCTCAAATGCTAAACCATCAGCTCACTGAGGTTAAAACTTTATCATTGGAGATAGGCTAATAATTATAGTCTTGATCTTGTTTGGGTTAAAAAAGAGTTTGGGACATAACAAAATGATTGCTTCTAAGAGACGAACAATAGCTGTTCCAATCTTTTTGGTTTGTCTGAACACGTTCGTTCCATTGCGCTACGGTCACTCGCTTTCCGCGGGGAGGAACCTGAGCTTCCTCGCTGCGCTGCGGGATCTCCGTTTTCCCTCTCTTTCCCGCAGGAGTCGAGTGTCCTACGCTCCATTCCACCCTGTTTCCAACATTGTTTTCACAATCAACCAAAAAACCTGAACGATTAAAAGTGAGAAACTCTCAATCGTTCAGGTTTATCATTGGCTGAATTACTTATGTCCCAGCCTCTTTTTTTTTTTTTTGAAGTTCGGTTTATAAAGTAACAAAGCTAAAACCAATGTGTCGGATACTGCCTTGCACGAAAGGCGTTATTATAGATGGTTGAAATAAACACGACTACCAAAGCACCGAAAATAATGGGAAGTAGAAAATTCCAAGTTACTTCATTATTAATTGCAACGAGAGCACTAGCTGCTGCTGGCGGGTGCATGGTTTCTGTCAGAGCCATAAGAAATAAGACAAATGCCAATGCAAACACGAGAGAAAAAACGCTTTTACCCAGTAAACTAAGTATAATAATTGCGCATGTTGTAGAAAGAAGGTGTCCGCCAATAACATGTCGAGGTTGTGAAAGTAAGCCTTTGTGAGCACCGAAGACTAAAATGCAGCTTGCCCCAAGAGGAGCTAAAGCCATAGGGTAACTTAGGTGTAAGACGATAAAACTAACGACCAGCATGGCAATTAGTGCACCTGCAGCAGAAACAGTTGAATCTATATAATCAACTTTTCCTTGTTGTCTCATAGTTCCTTTCATTTTCTTAAAATATGAAATAAAAACATTAGTAGATTGGTGAGCGTACTTTGTAAGTTTTTTTTCCACAGTAGTAATTAAAGCTCCTTTCTAAAACAGTTAAGTTAAATATAGAATGTTTTATCTATTTAAATATTCTATCACTAGTGTTGCATAAATGTTGACGCAA
>NZ_JBXDLD010000074.1:0-4856 GCF_056820425.1 Priestia sp. KCTC 13724
TTGCGTATTTGTCTTTTTTATTTTATAAGATGGAAATATTTTGAACTGAATTTACTCATTATCAGTTCTATATTTATTCTAAAGATTGACGCTCCTCGTTTACTAAAAGCAAAAATGCACAAAGAATTCAAAGTGCTTATTTTTTTGCTTTCAATTAGCTTTAGCATGGTTATTGCTAGAGGTATATTGCAGGACGTCCCTAACCCTTTAAATGGGATTGCGTTCCTTTTAAGACCTCTTACTGATATTCTAGTTCAGATTTTAAGGTAAAAATAGGTGAAACGACTATGAAGAAAAATAAGATATCCTCTACTCAGTTTAGAATATTAGTCACGCTACACTGTGTAGGGAGCGCTATTCTTGTTGTACCATCAGCCATAGCTGCTGATGCAAAACAAGACGCATGGATTTCAGCTTTTTTAGGTATTATGATTGGGGTTATTTTAGTACAGTTGTACGTTGCAATTGGGAACCTTTCTCCAAATAAAACGCTAATTGAATTAAATGAATATCTTCTTGGAAAGTGGATTGGAAAGGCTGTATCTCTTCTTTTTTTTCTTTCTGTATTTTTATTTTGTGGTGAAGTTCTATACTACTTAGGGAGCTTCTTAGCCACACAGGTTATTGACGAAACCCCTATTTTATTAATTAATATCGCATTTATGCTTGTTGTAGCGATTGGTGTTCGATCGGGAGTAGAAAATTTAGCGAGATCGGCTCAAATTTTGTTTCCATGGTTTGTCATACCCTTCATTGCGTTAATCTGCTTTATTGCACCACAAAGCGATTTTAAAAATCTTCAGCCCATAACGGATATAAACCTAAAATCACTCGTCAGCTCTACATTTACTTTTGTTAACATTAGCTATCTTACTTTTCCTGCTTTACTTATGCTATTTCCTGCACATATAAATCGATTCAAAAAAGCAAAATCTTCGTTTTTAAAAGGTGGCATTATAGGAGGATTCATCATGTGTATCCTTATTTTATTAAGCACCTTAGTTTTAGGTCCCTTTGTCTCTGCAAGTACTTCCTACCCTAGTTATGAACTAGCGATGCGAATTAATATAGGGACATTTTTGCAAGGAATTGAAATCTTAATTGCGATCATGTGGTTTATTTCTTTGTACTTTAAATTATCTATTTACTTTTACGGTACCGTTTCAAGCTTTGCACAAATTTTTGGATTAAAAGAGTATAAGGCTTTTACTCTTCCATTTGCCATTATGGTTATCGTTTTATCCATTACCGTCTATCCAAGCATCAGTTATCAAAAAGTATGGGACAGTGAGACATGGCTTTCCTATAGCTTAATTTTTGGATTGATATATCCACTACTTCTTTTCATAGTTGGATTATTTCGTAAAAGACGTCAACGTAGCAAATAATCACACGTATGACTACCTAGAACACAGATATGAGGATGCGATTTGTCCTCTCTCTAATGATGCTCACATCAGATATTTTTGAAATGGGCAAAGATAAATTGTTATTATTCCTTATAGCATTTCTTCTATCACCTCTAAAAATAACTACCAGCCGAACCCTCTCGAATGCTCCGACAAAGAGCATCATGAATAAAATTTTGGAGCGTTCTTCTCAAATATCAGAACCCGGTTGGTTTATAATCAGGAGGCTAAATAAACCAAAAGCCATTCAGAAGTACTGAGGTGTAACAATTCTCACTACAGAGGCCATTATCTTTTATGTATGTATTCGCTTTTTAGAATTTCAACATAATTTTCAACAACTTTCACAAACTAACGATAGCTAGCACAATGTTAAACGGTCCTTTCTTTTTAATACTGTGCTTTTTGCAAACAGCCAACAAGCCATAGATATTAAAAAATAATGCTATAGAAACGTAATTTATTTCAATTTAAATTAGGAAGGGTGATTTCATTGAAAAAGTTACTTTTATGCTTAACACTCACTTTTATTTCGTTCACTAACCTTGCTTGGTTTTCTCCCGCTCATGCAGTAGAATCCAGAGAACCAGCTTACGCGAAGTGGGGAAAGCTTGCGATGCAAAAAACAAAAGAAAAGTACCCGAAAGCCGCTATTTATGACTATTTGCATGTAAAAAAAGAACAGCAAGGTAATATGTCAAAAGAAACCTTTAAGCTTTGGTTAAATGAAAACAACCAAAAATTCACGGTAATTGTTTCAATTGAATTTAACACATCATCAGAAGCTGTCTCAAAGATAAGTTTTAAAGAAGAATAAAAAAACCAAGTGGCAAATTAGCCAGCTTGGTTTGTTCTATTTCTATTATTAACGCCTGATATCCGGACAAGGTTGGTTCTATTCAGAATTGCAATAAGAAAGGAAAGCAAACAGAAACCTGCTGCAGTTGTAAACGTTATGCGAACACCGAAATAATCTGTTATATACCCAAAGAGCAATGAAGAAATTCCAAAAGACCCGTATATTAGTGTATCTCTTGCTGAATACACTTTAGCCAGCAACTCTTTTTTGGCATTTCTTTGAATAATGGTCACTTCTGCAACATCTCTCGCCATTTGTGGTAACCCGTACAATAGTGAAATCATAGCGGCTAACCATGCTATAGAAGTCGTTCCAAACCAAAGAGTAAGAACCATTAGGAAGAATGATGACCACATCATCGCTTGACCTAAATTCTTCTCCATTACTTTAGAATAGCGATATACAAGCGCTCCGCTTAATAACATTCCTGCAAAGAAAGCTGCATTAATAATTCCCCACCACGCTTGTGTTTGATCCAGAGCCTCTTCGACAAATACAAGTATAATGGCCGCAATCCAAACTCCTCCAGCCACAGTTTCTAACACTGTCATCACGTTGATTATCCGGAGCTGCTTTGAATTCCAAATAATTTGCCACCCTTCCTTAATCACGCCTAGCTTAGGTGATGCTTCTGCGCTCTTTTCTATGGGTTCCACTTTAATCAAACACATAAAAATAGATGAAGTAGTAAACAGCAAAAAAGTGAACCATAGCATATTAACTTGGCCCCACCATATCATTAGTATGCTTCCAGCAGGCCAGGCGACAAGTCTTGTTATTTGATCAATCATAGCTAAAAAGCTGTTTGCTTTTACAAGATGCTCGTCATCGATTAGGCTTGGAACAAGCGCATTGCGCGCCGGTGATGCCGCTCCATCTAAAAAAGAAATGCATCCAATCACTATGTAGACTAGCCATAAACGGTCTATGCTTATATGCAGTGCCATAAGACAAAGCACTAGCAAAAAAATCGTTTTCCCAACCTGAGAGTAAGATAGAATTGCTTTCAACTGATACTTTTCGATCATTAAAGGCGCCACGATACCACTTACTAACGCTGTCATCGTAATAACAAATGGAATCAAGGACATGAAGGTAACTGATTTAGTCATGTGATATACTACTGCTGTTAAGCTCACAATATATAACACATCACCTAAATTCGCTAGCATTTGTCCAATCCAAAGAAAACGAAATGATTGTTCGTTATGAAATGTTGACATAGAAATCCCTCACATCTTATTTAGTTTTTAGCTTATAAGTGTAAGAGATTGTTTACATCGGACTTCCTCCCGCTCATTCTGATTGCTCTTATTTTATCATAATCAGCGCCTGTTGTTACATAATATTCTAATTTCATTGTCTTTTTCATTGCATTTCGAGGAAGTATTATAAAAGCGCCGAAACAAATTCCTAGTGAAGAAAATATTTTAGAAGTTCAATGGGTTGATTTTAAAACAGCAGAGGAATTGCTTCCTTACTACAATGGCTTTGTGCAATTGCTAACTACTGAAAGAATTCCATATACTCTACAAAAATGAGTTGAAACACAAACTTTTTAGCGCCCATTTTCAGCCCACCTCCTCCCTTTTTGGCATTATCTGCATATGATGAACAGGGAAAACACCTAGTTAGAGGAGGAAAAATAATGTATCCAAATTCACCTTATTACCATCAGTGGTATCATCAAATGTATCAGCAGTTTCATCCACCTTATTACTCTGCACCTGCAGCAAGCAGCCGAAACCATCAAACGAGAGAAATCAGAGATTACGGTCCAAATCCACTTGTTGTAAACATCAAAGAAGCGACTAAGCAAAATGAAACGTTTCGCACGGCTTTATGGACCGGAAAGCATTTTCAAGTAACGCTAATGAGTCTTGCACCAGGAGAAGATATTGGTTTAGAAATACATCCAGACGTAGACCAGTTTTTACGAGTTGAACAAGGGCAAGGGTCTGTCAAAATGGGCAATCGAAAAGATAACTTAACGTTTCAAACCGACGTTTCAGATGATTTTGCCATTATCGTACCTGCAGGAACATGGCATAACTTAACGAATACAGGAGACACACCTCTAAAGCTCTATTCTATTTATGCCCCGCCAAATCATCCGTTCGGAACTGTTCATCAAACGAAACAAGATGCAATGGAAGCAGAGTCGGAATAAATGTTTAGTTAAAAGGGGCTGTCCAAAAAGTCAGTAAAAGCTGATTTTTTGACAGCCCTCTTTCTGGATTTTTTTTTGAAAAAATACACAAAAAAATCGTCCTATCTAGTAAAATGAAAGTTACCACACCAACATTTCAAGAAAGGGACGATTTTTTATGTGCAATCATTATAACACGCAATTGACTCTTCTTCCAGAGACAGAGGAAAAAAAGACTTCTAAAAGACAATTAGCCCCTACTTTCAAACCCTATGACAATCGTCAAATTCAAGCAATCTTTGATATTGAAGCACTCATACCAGAACATCATGTGGCACGTGTGGTGGATGAAATGGTAGAGGCTGTTCCAGATAAGACCTTGTTTTCTCATTATAAAGGTGGAGGTCGTAGTTCCTTTCACCCCAAAATGATGCTTAAA